>NZ_JADFUE010000216.1:0-605 GCF_054967145.1 Bradyrhizobium sp. UFLA06-24 | reverse complement strand
CGCCGCGAAGCTTGTCGCCATCATACCCTTTGTCGGCGAGGAGCACGCTCATGGGTGGCGCGAGCGCCAGGACATCGGGAGCCGCAGCGATATCGGCATCCTGGCCTGGAGTCAGATGCAGGACGACCGGCCGGCAGAGCGGATCGCTCAGCGCATGGATTTTTGTCGTGCGGCCTCCGCGCGAGCGGCCGATTGCTTGATTGTGCTCCCCCCTTTTCCGCCGGAGGCACACCGGTGAGCTTTAATCGAGGTCGAGTCGAGCGACAGTACGACGCCGTCTTCGCCAGGCTTGGCCAGCGCTTCGAAGATTGCGCACCATCGTCCTCGCTTGGCCCAGCGATTGAAGCGATTGTAGATCGTCGTGTAAGGGCCGTATTCACGTGGACAATCACGCCATCGTGCACCCGATTGCAGCATGTGAATGATGCCGCTGACGATGCGTCGGTCGTCGTCCCGATCCGGCCCCGTCAGTCCCCTCGGCAGATGCGGTTCGATACGCGCCCATTGCCTGTCGTTCAGCCAAAACAAACCAGCGCGCATTCTCTCGCCCCCGAATCAACACGTAGGCAAGAGAATCACGTGGCGCTATTTAGGTACAGACCCTA
>NZ_JADFUE010000215.1:0-626 GCF_054967145.1 Bradyrhizobium sp. UFLA06-24 | reverse complement strand
TGCCTTGGCGCTTTTTGGACGCCGGTCAGTTGAGCGTGCGCAGCCTCCTTCGTTGCCGGCGTCCAAAAACCTGCACAAAAGGCGACCTGAACCCTATCGAATGATGTTGGCTTCTCGGATAACGCCAGCCTCCCAAAGATAAAACTTCCCCTTCGCTGTGAGTGCCGAAGTAGCTTCTGCGCCTGATAGAAAAACGAAGCCAAGCGTTCGCCGTTCGCCCGGCATCATTTCGCTTTGAAGCAGCGGATAGCCGTCCCAACCTTCGACTGGAGCCTTGTTCGTGCTGCTGCACGGACAGCCCCAACCGAGCCCGACGGCTGACTTCCTCCCTCCTGTATCGGTTGGATAGAGGTAGACCTCTGCTGTAAGGTCAGGAAGACCAAGTGCAAGGCGTTGTCTCAGAGTGGCTTCTCGGGTCATAGGCTATTCATAGCGGGCGTGCGTTGCGAAGCCAGCTTCGGGTCAATTTGGCTGGTTTTAAGTCGGGTCCGCTCTACCTCCGAGAACCAACATATCCTTGGCCGTATCATGGGGCAACGATGGGCCAGCGCACAAAGTCGCTGCGCTCCAGCCCGCTGCGCGGGTGCGAGAGCCGAGAGAACGGTAGTCGGTCGAGAGGATCCCAA
>NZ_JADFUE010000214.1:0-628 GCF_054967145.1 Bradyrhizobium sp. UFLA06-24 | reverse complement strand
CTTCCTGCATCGAGCCGGCGTGGTCGCGACGACTGCGCCGGCTTTTTGCTGTGCTGTAGGATGGGTAGAGCCAACGGTCCGCGCAAAGCGCGGCCCGACGATAAACTCCGCGAAACCCATCGTCTGTCACCGTGGCACGAAGTCGATGGGTTTCGCTTCGCTCTACCCATCCTACGCAATCCTCCCGCGCTACCGCCCTTCGCGATTCGTTATGCACGGCCTATTGCCAGCACTGAACGGCCGAACCAACATGGGGCATGACAGCATTCACTACGCCCCAGCTGCTGGTGCTCAGCGGCCTGCCTGGCACCGGAAAGACGACGCTAGCCCGGGAGCTGACGAGACAAACCGGCGCGACCTACCTTCGCATTGACGCTATCGAACAGAGCCTGCGGGCGGGCGGCCTCGAGCCTGGCGCGTACGGTTACGTCGTCGCGAACGCGCTCGCGTTCGAGAATCTTAGACTCGGCCGCGTTGTCATTGCCGATTGCGCCAATCCCGTCCTTGCCAGTCGGCGCGGCTGGCGTGCAACGGCCCAGCGAGCCTCTGCCCGGAGTGTCGATATCGAACTGATCTGCAGTGACCTCGCCGCTCACCGTGGCCGGATCGAAGCCCGCGTGTCCGATAT
>NZ_JADFUE010000213.1:0-640 GCF_054967145.1 Bradyrhizobium sp. UFLA06-24 | reverse complement strand
GCCTGCGCCGGTCAGATCGTTTTGGCGGTCACTGCGTCACCGCGGCAATCGCCAATGGGTCGGGACGCCGATAAATTTCACCCTTGTCCAGGAGCGCCCAGATGATCCGCGCCGTCTTATTGGCCTGCGCGACGGCGGCAACCTTGAAGGGGCGTCTGGCGAGAAGCGCCTTCAGCCACGGCCGCGCCCGAACGTCGTTTCGGACAAGCCGCAAGACGGCCGTTGCCCCGACAACGAGGAGAGAGCGGAGTTCTGGATTTCCCATCTTCGATATTCGTCCCAACCGCTCTTTGCCTCCGCTTGAATGAGGCCGCGGCGTCAATCCCAGCCAGGCGGCAAAGTGGCGAGCCGACTTGAACCCGCCGGGATCCGGCACAAGCGCTTTGATGGTCGCCGCCGTAATGGCGCCGACGCCAGGGATCGTGGTCAACCGACGCATGTCCTCGTCGTGCTTGGCCTCCGCGACGATTGCGCGCTCGAGCCTCTCGATCTGGTCGGCTGAAGCTTCAATCTCGTCGGCAATAGCCATCAGCGCGAAGCGCGCTGCTGCGGGCAGGCGTGCATCTGTCTCATCCCGTATGATTGCGACCAGCGCCTCAACCTTTGCCAGGCCGGCGGTGGCGATGATCCCCAATTCTGC
>NZ_JADFUE010000212.1:0-668 GCF_054967145.1 Bradyrhizobium sp. UFLA06-24 | reverse complement strand
TTGCCGCGCGGCGAACAGGATGGAAGTGGAGCGTCGACCATGATGAGAGGGCTACGCCGGGCTCGTGACGCAGGGAGGGCGTAGCCCGACCGGAGTTACGAGCCCGGCGTCGGCGCGATCCACAGCGGACCGCGCCGACTGGTGATCGCGGCCGGCTGGTTATGCAAGTGGTTCTTCCGCCAAGAGGAATCACTCGCGTGCCAGGCCGACACATTACCGATCACCAAATGAGGCTCTACATGAAGTACCGTCAGACCGATAGCCCACCCGTGGCCGCCGCCAAGGCTTCGTTCAGCACCTCGACCGCTTACCGGATCGAGAAGGATCGACGCCTTCCGTCGCAGAAGAAGGCTCCCCGCGGCCGTCGCCGGCCAGATCCCTTGGCCCGCGTATTTGAGACAGATATCGCGCCGATGCTGAAGGCCGCCCCCGGTGTGCGGCCGGTCACGATCTTCGAGGAGTTGCTCCGACGCCATCCCGAGCTCGGCGCCGGCATCCGTCGCACGCTGGAGCGCCGGATCCGGGCCTGGCGGGCGATCCACGGCGAGGAGCAGGAGGTCATCTTCCGCCAGACCCACGAACCCGGTCAGCGCGGCCTGTCCGACTTCACCGACATGGGCGAATTGGGTGTCACGATCGCGGGCGTACCGCTCGACCATCGTCTCTAT
>NZ_JADFUE010000211.1:0-673 GCF_054967145.1 Bradyrhizobium sp. UFLA06-24 | reverse complement strand
GTAAGCGTAGCTCTGCCGCCCTTTGAATGACGCTTGACGCCTATTTTGTTCGCGTGGCGCGTCGCCGCGGCATCCATGTGTCGGACAACGCGTTGACGGCGGCTTCGAGCGCCTTCCGGTCGACGACGTTGGGATCGAACCGCTCCGGGCCCCAGAGGCGCATGTGTTCGTGCTCGGGATGGCCGGGATCGCTGATGGCGGCGAGGTATTCAGCATAGCCTGGCGCACCGCCGACGTCTTCCGGAGGACAACGACCGGCGGCCTCGAGCAGGAAGGGAAGCCCCTCCGTCGTGGTGTTCTCGAACCATTTTTCGAGCTTGATCACATGGTCCCAGCTGTCGCCGAAGTCATAGAGATAATGGATCGTCTTGGCGCCGGTCTCGCGAACGATATCGTAAAGCCGCGCTTTGCGGGCATCCATGGGCTGGTGGCCGTAATCGTTGTGGGGATCAGGAATCCCCCAACGACCCTCACCAGCGAAGAACTCGAAGAGGTGACTGTTCGTCCAGCCAAACGCCGTCTGAAGCGTCAGATGCAATCGATCAAGGCGTAGGGTGACGGGTACGACAAGGCAACGCATCACCTCTGGCTTTACGTCCTTGAGGGTTACCCTGATCCGGACCGCGGTCGTGTTGAGGCTCATGCCGCCAATCTCGGATCGAGCCCATGCATC
>NZ_JADFUE010000210.1:0-677 GCF_054967145.1 Bradyrhizobium sp. UFLA06-24 | reverse complement strand
CCCGTCGATTTTTCGGCGGGTTTTTTGTTTGGAGAAGGCTTGAGGCCGGTTTAGGCCGGAGCATGCCGAGGGGTGAGAGCGAGGGCGATTTTTTTGATGTTCTGGGCGGCGGCGGCGAGCAAGCATTGGCCGGTGACGGCAAGCAGGCCCCGGAAGCGGGCGTAGCGGTGACCGTGAAGCTGCTTGGCGTCGGCGAAGGAACGCTCGACGGTCTCTTTGCGGCGTTTGTAGATGCGTTTACCCCAGGGGGTGAGCCGATGGGCATCGGTGCGTTCGCGCGCGTCGGCCCAGACATGGCGGATGATCAGACGGGTGGCATTGCTGCTCGATGTGCAGGAGGCCAGCAACGGACAAGCCCGGCAGATCGCCGGCTCGCTCTTGTAGTGGCGGTAGCCTGTGCGGTCGGTTGTGGCATAGGCCAGCAGTTGACCTTTCGGGCAGCGGTAGCCGTCCACAGCCGCGTCGTAGTGGAATTGGCTGCTCGCCATCATGCCTGAGCGCGGCGGGGTTGGGCGGCGATAGCCGGTGACCCCGAGAATGCCGCGTTGCTCCAGGCCCTGAGCGATGCCTGAGGTAGCGTAGCCAGCATCGAGCCCGACGGCGCCGACGTCAAAGTCAAAGCGCTCTCGCTGGCGGTCAAGCCTGCCCAGATAGACGATCGAGTCGTGCACATTGGC
>NZ_JADFUE010000020.1:0-126345 GCF_054967145.1 Bradyrhizobium sp. UFLA06-24 | reverse complement strand
AGCAGGTCCCGTGATGCTTGTAGAAGTCCCCCACCCGGCGGAAGGCCGTCGACCGGCCGGCCTTTACCTCCTCATACTCCGCGATCAGAAAACGCCACTTCGTAACGTAGTTCCGCTCAATCGTCCGATCAAAGGTGTTGTCTCGCATCGGAATCCTCCCTGAACAGGATGAATTCGATCAGCGAATTAGTGAACATGCACAGCAATGACGAGGAGAGAGAGTCGGAGTCTTTACTCCGCCGGCACGATGCTCGGCGCCAGGATCACTTCGAGATGCTCCGGGCGGTCGCGGTTGACGTCCGCGAGATAGTCGTCGGCGACCTTGCGCAGACGGCGGCTGAGCTCGGCGGAGACGCTGATGCTGTCGAGCCTGGTGTTTTCGTGCACGATGGCGATGATCGCATTGATGTGGTGCGTGAACAGCTCGGCCGGGACCTTCTCGAGATCCGGCGCATGCTCGATGATGCGGCAGAGGCTCTCGGCGACGCCCGCCGCGGCCGGAAAGCCAAACGTCGCGGCGTCGCCCTTGATGTCGTGCGCGGCGTGGAATAGCTCGTCGCGCCGTTCCTTGGTGAAGCCCTCGTTGCGGATGGCGGCATGGGCGGCCGACAGCCGGTTGACCTCGGTCGTCATCCAGTCCTTGAACTCGCTGGAGAGGCCGGCCAGCGCCTGCTCGGCGCGGCCAATCGGATCGTCCATGTCCTTTTCTTCGACACGGCGCAGCACCTTGCGCAGCGGATTGGGCTGCGTGATGACGTGATGCGTGGCAAAGGCCTTGACCTCGATGTCCTTTGCGCTGTTCTTCGCCATGATGCCTGCCTCGTGGTGTGAGACGTCTGCGCTAGATGGAGGAGCGGGCCTTGTCGAGCAGCGAGGGCTGCTGGAGCACTTCGTGCTTTTCGCCGACGCGGCGCTCCGGGCCCATATAGGCGGAGTTGGTGTTGCGACGCCGGTCCGGGCCGAAATAGGTCTTGGTCTTGATGAAGGGGCGGGGACTGGCGACCACGTTGAGAATGCGCTGGTAGAGGCCCTTGGCCGAGATCGGTTTGGCCAGGAATTCAGTGACGCCGGCATCGCGCGCGACGGTGACGCGGCGCTTCTCGGAATGCCCCGTCAGCATGATGATCGGCGCGTAGGGGTTGCCCTTGGATTCCGGCTGCCGGATCATCTGTGCAAGCTCGAGCCCGTCGAAGATCGGCATCGCCCAATCGGTGATGACGATGTCGGGCACGTAATGGCTGTACATTTCGAGCGCCGTCGCGCCGTCCTCGGCCTCATAGACCTCTCGCGCACCGAACGAATGCAGCAGCGTCCGCAGGATGCGGCGCATATGCGGATTGTCGTCGCAGACGAGGAAGCGCAGCTTGTTGAAGTCGATACGGAACATGACGTCCGGGCCAAAGCGGTCAACGGGTGTTAACCATATCGCGCCGGAGGTTAATGAAGGGTTGCGACCGGGCCTCCGACAGGTGGGCCGGGAGGGGGGCTCAGTACCCGAACTGCTCGCGCAAAATGCGCTCTTCCAGGCTGTGGCCAGGGTCGAACAGCATGCGCATCGAGATGCTCTTGTCGGAGAGAATCTCAACGCGTCGGACCCTGCGGACTTCCTCGTGGTCGGCGACGGCCGCAACCGGACGCTTGTCGTCCTCCAGCACCTCGATCACGACATAGGCCGTGTTGGGCAGCAGGGCGCCGCGCCAGCGCCGTGGCCGGAAGGCGCTGATCGGCGTCAGGGCCAGCAGCGCCGCGTTGATGGGCAGGATGGGACCCTGCGCCGACAGATTGTACGCCGTCGAGCCTGCCGGCGTCGCCACAATGACCCCGTCGGCGATCAGCTCGGGCATGCGCTCGCGCTCATCGATCAGGATCCGCAGGCGCGCCGCCTGGGAGGTCTGCCGGAACAGGTAGACCTCGTTGATGGCGTGGTGCAGGTGAACGCGGTCGTTGACGTCGGTCGCGCGCATCAAGAGCGGATTGATCTCGGATTCATGCGCCGCCGCGAGCCGCGCGCGGAGATCGTGTGCCGAGTATTCGTTCATCAGGAAGCCGACCGTGCCGCGGTGCATGCCGTAGATCGGCTTGCCCGAGCGCATGTGGTGGTGCAGCGTCTGAAGCATCAACCCGTCGCCGCCAAGTGCGACCACGACGTCGGCCTCCTCAGGATCGCAATTGCCGTATTGCGACGTGAGCTGGTGGAAGGCGGCCTGCGCTTCGTTGCTCGGGCTGGCGACGAAGGCGATCCGGTCGTATCGCGATGGCTTGGTCATGGGCTTCCAGGCAGGTGCCGCTGGCTCGAGAAAGTTCCGCCGAGGTCGTCTATACGACCTCGGCCTCCATTGTCGAGGATCACCGGCCGGCAAGGCAAATGCCCGCGAGCCCGGTGTTACGTCCGGAGGGCAAACCGGGGCGATGGACCCGGAAGCCGGTCTCCGGCCTCGGATCCCCAAACTGTCGCAATTGCTGGTTAAGGCCGGGGAAGGTGCGGAGCGCGGGCGGGTAGGGAGAACGATCATGGTCTTGAGCTTGCCGACGCTGCGCCGTGCGGGCCTGGTCCTGGCGGTGGCGGCATTCGCGCTCGCAGGCCTGGCGCGCGCGGACGATCCGCCTGTCTCTTATACACATCTGACGCTGCCGACGAACGATGTGTATAAGAGACAGCTCAATTTCACCGCAACTGCGGGCTCCATCCGCGTATTCGATGACAAGGGCGAGCCGCTCGCCGACATCGCCACCACGTCTTACGAGCTCGATAGCCCCGATCGCGCCACGCGCCCGGTGACGTTCCTGTTTAACGGCGGGCCGGGCGCCTCCTCGGCGTGGCTCCAGTTCGGCGCGGTCGGGCCCTGGCGGCTGCCGCTCGACGGTGAGAGGCTGTCGCCGTCGGCTTCGCCCGAGGTGAAGGCCAACGCGGAGACCTGGCTCGATTTCACCGACCTCGTCTTCATCGATCCCGTCGGCACCGGCTACAGCCGTGTCATCGCGAGAGGCGAGGATGCGCGAAAACGATTCTATTCGGTCGACAGCGACGTCAATTCGATTGCGCTCGTCATCCGTCGCTGGCTCGAGAAGCACAACCGCCTGACCTCGCCGAAATACGTCGCGGGCGAGAGCTATGGGGGCATCCGCGGGCCGAAGGTGGTGCGCCAGTTGCAGCTTAAGCACGGTGTCGGCGTCAGGGGATTGATCCTGGTGTCGCCACTGCTGGATTTCCGCGAATTCACAGGCACCAGCCTCCTGCAATATGTCGCGACCTTACCGAGCTATGTCGCGGTGGCGCGGGAAGCCAAGGGGCCGGTGACGCGCGCCGATCTCGCCGATGTAGAGGCCTATGCACGCGGCGAATTCCTGGCCGATCTCGTCAAGGGCGAGGCGGACAAGGAGGCGACCAATCGCCTCGCCGACAAGGTCGCTGGGCTGACCGGCATCGACCAGGTGGTGAGCCGCAGGCTCGCTGGGCGCTTCGATGTCGGCGAATTCCGCCGCGAACTCGATCGCAAGAACGGCATGGTGACCGGCCGCTACGACGCTTCCGTGCGCGGCTTCGATCCCTATCCGGATTCGAGCAGCTCGCGGTTCGGCGACCCCTCGGGCGATGCGCTTCAGGCGCCGCTGACGAGCGCCGCGGTTGATGTGCTCACGCGAAAACTCAATTGGCGCCCGGACGGCTCCTATGAAGTGCTCAACGGCGCCGTCGAGCACAACTGGGATTTCGGCGGCGGTATCAACCCGCCACAATCACTATCGGAGCTCCGCCAGATCCTCGCTACCGATGCAAAGCTGAACGTGCTGGTCGCCCATGGCCTGTTCGATCTTGCCACGCCTTATTTCGGCACGCAGCGGGCGCTCGACCAGCTGCCGGCTTTCGCAACATCACGGGTGAAGTTCGTCGTCTATCCCGGCGGCCACATGTTCTATTCGCGAGACGGCTCGCGTCAGGCGTTTCGCGGAGAGGTCGAGGCGCTGATCAGGGAGTAGGGCGTTTCTTGCGCGGCGGGTAGCGCCGCGCGATCTCGCGTGCCACAACGTTCGCAGGCTTGATGTCGGCGCCGGCGAGCCAGATGTCGCTGATCTTCCCGCGCTTGTCGCGGACGCGCCGCACCGGCTCGCCGTGGCTGGAATAGCCGGCCGCCCAGGCCAGCCTGCCGGTGTCCCGGCCGGTGACCTCGATCTCGGGGGCATCCATGAACGGGTTGTTGAACTGCGGATTGGCGACGAGGACGCGGTTGCCGGCGGGCACGAGGTCGGTCGCCCCCCAGATCGTCCACCAGCGGCCGGTCCAGTCGCGCACGCGCCGGTCGGGCGCGCCGCGTGTCTTGAAGACCCTCAGGATCTGCATCGCGCCGTCCATCCAGAACGGCGCCGCGCCGTCGATGGAATTGCTGAGGATGCTGATTGCGAGCTCGCAAGCGGGAATGGCGCAGGTCCGGGAGATATAGCCCTGGAAGCCACCGCCATGACCGAACCAGTCCCAGCCGTCGGTCTTGCCGGCGTTGACGCCGAGGCCGTAATAGGCCTCGAAGCTCTGCGGCACGCGCCAATGGTGTCGTGTCATCTCGCGGCGGCTCGTGACCGACAGCACGCTCTTTTTGGCGCTCGGCGCAAGCTGGGCGAAGAAACGCGCGGTGTCTGCGGCGGTGGCGACGAAGCCCGCGGCCGACGCCATCGCATGGGCGGGATTGTCGCCGGGAATCACGCAGCGCTCGCCGAGCGGCAGCTTTCGCGTGTGGCCGCGGGCGAACAGCGCGCCTTTCGGAAGCGGTGCATTCGGCTCGGTCTCGCGCAAGCCGGCCGGTTCGATGATCTCGCGCTTGATCCACGTGGAATATGGCTCCTTGGTCACCGCCTCGATGACAAGGCCCATCAGGCCGAAGCCGTGATTGGAATATTTGAAGCGCGTGCCTGGTTCGATCGCGGTCGGCAGCATCAATTCCGCAAGCAGCTCGTTCGCGTTGAGATAGGGACGGCTATCGATGAACTGACCGGAATCGGCGCCGTCGCGCGTCAGCCCGGCGCTGTGCGAAAGCACCTGCGCTATCGTCGTCTCGGCGATGTGCGGATGCAGGCCGCCGACATATTGGCCGATGGGATCATCGAGCCGGAGCTTGCGTTGCTCGCGCAGCTTCATCACGCCAGCCGAAGTAAAACTCTTGGAGTGCGAGGCGATGCGGAAGCGATGGCGCGGCGTCAGCTTCTCGCCGGTGTCGAGATTGGCGAGACCGAAGGCGTGCTCCGCAACGACCTCGCCGCGGTGGACGAAGGCGACCATGACGCCGGGCTGCTGGAAGGTGCTCTGCTGGAATTCAATCCAGGAGCTGATGTAGTCGATCGCGGATCGCAGCCAATTGTCCATTGCGCTACCAGTTTGCGAGGGAGATAGGTGCGCGAAGGCTAGCCGACATAGCAGAACGGGCACAACCGGTAAGGTTGTGCCCGCTCATTTCATGCAAAGATGCCCTGTCCTTAGTAGACGAGCGTCGCGCCGGTCGGCTTGTCGAGCGCGGCAGCCAGCGAGCGATACTCGGAGCTGTCGGTGCCGGCGAGCGAGGCGATCTTGTTCAGGTGGTATTGCGCTTGTTCTCGGTTGCCCTGCTCGAGCTGCCAGAGACCATAATACTGCCAGGTGCGGACGTGGTTCGGATCGTCCTTCAGCGCGATCTCGTAATAAATCTTCGACGATTGGTAGTCGCCGAGCTTGCGATAGGAGTAGCCGATCAGGTTCGCAACGTCGGCGACGTCGTCACGCTTGAGCTGCTTCAGCTGGCCAATCGCGTCCGTATAATCGTGCTTGTCGTAGATCGTTGTGTAAGCCGTGCGATAGGCCGCGAGGAATTTGGGGTCGCTGACGGAAGAGCTCTTCTTCTTTCCTTTTTTGGTCGAGCTATCCGACTTCGGCGGCGGCGAGGGATCGTCGCTACCGGCGGCATAGGCGCTCGTCAGCACCGGTCCGGCCGCCAGCGCCATCGAGACAAGGCCCGGTACCAGAAGCATGGAAAGTCTGCGCATCTAAGTTCTCCCGTATGGAACGTGGCGATCCTACACGATTGCCCAAAGACCGGAACACCCGGCGGGTGGAAACATTCCCGGTGGTCCCCAGCCGTTCGGCGCTCCCCGGGCAACATAACAAACTTGTCATCCAGATGAACGGAAGCCTGCAAGGCGCTTCAGAACGGGTTCAGCGTGCGGCATCTAGGCTCTCACGTACGATCGAAGGGTCGGCGAGAGGGCGCCGCCTCAAGATCCTTCCAAGAGGAGACCACCATGTTGAAGACCATTTCCGCCGCCTTGCTCGCAGCTTCCGTCATCGCAGCCCCGGCCTTCGCCGCTGAAACCGGCAAGACCACGACTGCGCCGGTGATCAAGGCGGATCAGCCCCAAAACAAGGTCTCGACCACCGCCGCCAAACCGGACGCCGGCGTCAAGGCCGATGCCAAGACGGCCGACATTAAGTCGGGAGCCAAGGTCGATGCCAAGAGCAAGGCGATGAACGCCAACGCCGCGATCACGCCCGACGAGCACAAAACCGTGCGGACGCACCGCCATCACCACAAGCATCTGTCGGCCAAGAAGTCGCTGAAGGCGCAGCCGGACCTCGGCAAGCCGGTCACGACCGAGAAGCGTACCTAACGACTGATCCCATGGGCGGCATCCGTTGACCGCCGCCCCGTGCGGAGCTCAGGCCGGTCCGTTTCGCCATACCCTGTGCGGGAGCGCATGGTGCTGGCGGCGGGCCGGCGCGTCGTCGCGGAAGCGAATTCCCTTTGTGCAACCTTGGAGCTAGAAACATCCTGCGAGTCTGGGTGGTCGGAGAACTCTGTCCTTGGGGCAATTGGCGAAACGTGCGGCAGTCCTGGTTCTGCCGCTGATGCTTGCGGCATGCTTCGGCAGCGATGGTGACCGTCCATCCCTGATGGAAGGGACCCAGGCCGGAGGGCCGCAGCCGTTTCCCGACAATTTTCGTGGCGACACGCTGGCCCTGATGCACACCTATTTGAATAATCCGGTCGGTGTTCGCGACGCCGGCATGGCCGATCCGGTGTTGCGAGAGGTCGGCGGGCGACAGTTCTATGTCAGCTGCCTGCGTTACACGCCGCGCGAGAGCGACGGCAGCTACAAGACGATGCGCGAGCGCGCCGTCGTCTTCGTCAACGGCCGGGGCGATCGCGTCGTCGATCGCGCCAGCGAGCTGTGCGCCGGCGCCGTTTACGCACCGTTTCCAGAACTGGAAAAGATGACGCGGTAGCGCAAAGCGCGCCTTCATCGGCAGGTGCTACGACAAGGACCGCCGGAGCCGCTGGATCACATTTTGGCGAGCTTTGAACGGAGTAGCTTTACCTTGCGACAAAAAGTTGCGGCGGGTCCTGCGCGGTCGAAAAATCGTTGGCCGCAGGCGGACGTGACGGAACAAAATCGGGTTGTTGCCGCCCCGTCACAGTAACGAACGATCAACGTTCCGGCATCGCCGCGAAGCAACCAAATTCACGCCACGTTGTTTCCCGAGGGTCGATTTTGAAAGAACGGGGACGATCATGAAGACGATTTTACTCGGTGCAGCAGCTCTGCTTGCGCTGGCCGCACCGGCGGCTGCGGCGGATATCCAGCCGCGCACCTACACCAAGGCTCCGGCGTACACACCGCCGCAAGTGATCTACAACTGGACCGGCTTCTACATCGGCGGCCATATCGGCGGCGCCTTCGCCGGCGACAGCAGCTTCCAGTCGAGTGACGCCCGCTTCCTGGGCGGCGTGCAGGGCGGCTTCGACTACCAGTTCGCACCCAATTGGGTGCTGGGTATCGAGGCCCAGTATTCCTGGCTGCCGACCAACAACAACGGTGTCACGTTCCCGCTGGGCACGCAGGTGACGTCCAACACCGACCAACTCGGTTCGGTGACCGGCCGCATCGGTTACACTTGGGGCCCGACGCTGCTCTACGCCAAGGGCGGTTACGCTTGGCGGAATGGTGGAGTTGGCGTCAACATCGCCGGGGTGCCGCAGGCCTTCACCGCGACCGGTAACAGCAAGGACGGCTATACCGTCGGCGCCGGCCTCGAATACATGTTCGCCCCGAACTGGTCGGCCAAGGCCGAGTACCAGTACTATAATTTCGGCAGCACCACGTTTACTTCCGGGCCGGCCGATATCGTCGGCGTTCGCGGCCGGGATGACGAGCATACCGTCAAGGTCGGCGTGAACTATCGCTTTGGCTGGGGCGGCCCGGCGGCTTCGCGCTACTGACCTCTTGAGCGCGGGCGCGATCACAATCTGACAAAGGCCGGCGTCCCGCCGGCCTTTCGTTTGCCTGTTTGCCTCGCGTGAACCATCTGGCGCGTCACTTGCAAGCAAACAGTCGGGCGCGCGTCTTCTCACGCGTGTCACGGGGATCGGGTAAAGCAAAAATAATTTTTGCGACTTACGGAACTCGTGCTCCGGAACGCGTTATTAGTGAATTGCCGGGCTGGTGGGGTAAGAACATGCGTAGGTTGGCGTCGGTGGCGGTGTTCTCATGCTTCGTTGCCCTGCCGTGCTCTGCCCAAACAATCCTCAAATCCGAGCCTCTGATGTTGGCACCTTATGAGGTGGCCTTCGTGAAGGACGCCTCCTGTCCGTCAGGGCAGGTCCTCAAAGTGACGGGTGCGATCCGCGGGCTGCACCGCCGCAAGACCTGCGTGGTCCTCGCCGGTGAGCAGGCCTCGCTGGCGACCGCCACGCCCTGAAGCACGATCCAGGAAACTGCGACGCGCGTTTCCGTGATGATCGTACGACCTGGCTGCCGGCTTCGGCGACTCACGAACTGAGCTGAAGCTCTATCCTGGATTCCCGCTCGGCATCCGCTTTGTTCTTGGCCGGATCCTCGCCCTGGGCGGCGGGGCAGGACTTGATCTCATAATCGTTGTCGAGCATCCGGCGCGGACCGTGCCGCTCCTCATCGGTGCCGACATCCACGACCAAGCCGCTCCGTTGCGCGAGCTTCCAGACGTCGGCTTCGTCAGGATAGGCTTTGCTGATCTGGCTGTCGTTGCAGAACAGGGCGTAGGGCATGCTTTCCGCTCCGGGAAAGCGCGTTAACGACGCTAGGCGGCGAGGGGTTCCAGGTTGATCACGGGAGCGTGATCGAAGGCGCCAGAGCGCCAAGATCTGAGTCCTTAACGAGTCCTGAATCCCCCAAAAAAGAAACTTTGGGACTCATTTGGCGGAATCAGCGGATGTTTCGGGCCATGACGACCGACCTGAAAACCTGCTGCGGGCACATGCTCCTGCCACTCACGCTGGCACTGTTCGGCGCCTGCGCAGCCAATCTCTGGCTGGTTTGGTCTTGGTTGTAGGCCACCCGACTCTACTTGGGCGGCGGAGCCGCGTCGCGGATTGCGGCGCGTAGCTTGGTCAGAGTTGCCGCGCAATAGTCCTCGCGCTCGCGCTCAAAGCGCTCCTGATGTTTCCTGAAGCTGGCAATCCGGGCCTGCATCTCGCTGCGGAAATCGCTTGCCGAGGGTGGGGGTAGCGGCAAGGGCTGGGACGTCGGGGCAATCTGCTGCGGCAGATCAGCCTGCGGCGGCTTGAGCGCGACTGTCACGGCCTGGATCGAGACGATTTCTGCGGTCGCAGCGGTATCCGGCTGACGAAAGCCGTCCTTCCTCCCGGAGACCGATTGCACGAAGGCCAGTGTCTGCGCGATCAGTGCGTCGCGCTCCCTGATCCACTTCATCGTCCACCACCCTGTTGGGGCTATTTCACCAAAGCAGGGCGGCCGAATCAAGCAGACTGTCCGCAAGGGATTGCATATTTTTCCCGGGCGCCCGACATTAGATGGATGGAGTCCAAGGTCGAACCGTTAGACGATGCGCAGGGCCTGCGGCTCGTGCGCGCCTTTCTCTCCCTGCCGCCTGACAAGCGGGCGGAGGTGATCGCGTTCGTCGAGGATCTCGTGCGCGTCCATGCCGGGCCCGACGATGGCCAAGAGGTCTCACTGGATCGCTAGTCGATTGACGCTGGTCGACTTTGAAAATCGCGAAGGCCGGTGCGCAGGCAAGCACCCCCGAAGAAAATGCCAGGGCTGCCGAACGTGCGCACAAGGAGTGCGATCCAATCATGGATGCGGCCCTCGCGCCCATCGCCGAGTTCGTGACCGAGACCGCTCTTTCCGCGAGCATGGCAAGGACGCGATCAATCGCGACGCCAAATCAGCGATCTGGACCGTGATGAGCGTCAGCGCCGGGGGCCTGCGGGCCGCAGCCTACATCGGTGTGACGCCGCAGTTATTCGATAGGCTTGTGACTCAGGGCAGCATGCCAAAGCCGGCTCGGATTGGGCACATGCGAGTTTGGGACGAGCCCGCTCTTGATCGCCACTTCGGTGCGATCTTTGGGACTGAAACTGATTTGGCGGGCGAAGTAGTTTACGACTTTCAGGCTTGGAGGAGCAGCTTAGCCGCTACCGCCATTGGCGGCGATTACTGCGAGCATATCAAAGGAATACAACCGCTAACGAAAATTTGTGCGCCGATGCTGTGATTTGCTTCATAGCGGTTCTGGTGGCCGGACCTAAAATGTTGTGGCGCAATGAAGCGCCATTTCGGATAGGGAATTTGGTCATGGCGATTTCCCACACCATGGCGTCTGCTGTTCGCAGTCACGACGGCTCGGTTATTTTCGGCTACATCGCTTTCGCAGTCGTGCTACTTGCCGCAATATGTCTTGCGTCGGGAGGTCCAAGCTTCACTGATCCGTCATCATTGGCGGTGATGCCGTGATGCGGCTGGCGGCGTGGACCGTTTTCAGCGCGCTTGTCTTGGCCCTCGCTATTTGGGCTCAAGTCGGTCCGCCAGAGGCGGACGCTACAAGCGTGCTTCCCGTCATCGCAAGATTGCGATGAGAGAGGCCGCCAACTGGGCGGCCTCTTGTTGCTTCAGCGGTGATGGCGCCAGCCGTAGTGATGGCCTCTGCCCCATCCGTAGTGGTGGCCCCGGCCGCCATGACGGCCCCAGCCGTGTCCATGACCATGGCCGCCCCTGACTTGAATGACGTTCTCCGAGCCTCCTACCACACTTGGCGAAGCGACCGGCATTGCCGCCGCAGAAATGATTGAAGACAAGACGAGAGTGCTGGCAGCAAGTCCATTGAGCAGTAGCCGGTTCATGTCAGATATCTCTCCAAGGCGCCGTGATGGCGACCGGAGCGTCAAGTGGGACTAGAGTTTAAAGTTCCGCGCTTCGGGAAAACTTGGCAACTAATCATTCGGGCACCTGCCAAGCGCAGGCCCCAGCTCTCGCCCCCGCCCCCCTGCGAGCTGGGGCCGACTCGGGGGGCCCATGGGGGTAGGGCATTAGGAAAACGTGGCAATCAGCAGGACGTTCCTAGTGAGAAAGGCCATTCAGACGGCCGCAACCAAAAATTAGGACACTGCAGCGAAGATAGAAGCGTCCGGGGTCGGGGATGTTACGCTTTCTGGCTAGGACAAGGCCCCGGCTATCGCGAGTACCGGGGCCTTTTCACGTCTGGAAACAGAAGGGCCGCGCGCTCTGAAAGCGCGGCGGGCTTCCGGCCCTGAGGGCTGGGGTGCAGATGGGTTGGATAGCGAATCTTTTTCGCCTGCCGGATGTCGCGGTGAGGCCTCGGAAGGGCGCGCAGGTTGACCTGCTACCGCTCTCAAAGCGCGGCGGCAGATGGCTTAAAGCAAATCTCTTTCGCTTCCCGGGCGCGGTGTGGTCTCGCAAGCGGGGATGCCTGGAGTTGGCAGAGGGCGACGTGATTGCGCTGCATATTGTCGTCGAGCGGCTACGGGAGGCTGGGGTACGGGTGCGGTTCGATGGACGCCTGCGACGTTGGGACGGCGCGTCGCCTGTCTGGACGCAGCTGGTGCGGGGGAAGCGGTAACGAAGAAGAAAGGGCCGCCTGATCGGGCGACCCTTTCCGCGCGTCAAAAAATTCGTGTGTCAATCCAGCCCCGGGTGAAAACGTCTAAGGATGAAAGGTCGCTCCCGGACATGCGGATTGAAGCGCCGAATTGTTTCAGGACGATTTCGTCCCGCATTAAATCGTTAAGGGCGTGGCGTCTGGCCGGGGCAGAACTTCAGTCTGGACTGTCGGCCCTCGAAGTTCCATGCTGTTGGGATGACGCAGCAATTTCCTGAGTTTAAACCAAAACTAATGAAGGGCGGCCGTTGGTTTGTATCCGTGAAAACAGGATGCGGACCGGATTCGCATATCGGAGACTTTGAAACTGAGGCAGAAGCCAAGGAATGGATACGAACCAAGTCGCAGTACTGGCCGGGAAGCCAAGTTCGAAGGCCTGATTCAAGGTCGTTCTCTTGCTAGGCCGCGCCGCATTTTTAACTCTCCAATCGTTGTTGCGAGAGAGCGAGCTTATTGGAGTGTTTGAAATCAGGCCACTCCCACAATCAAACTAGCACTACTTTGGCAGGTTCTTGATCTTGCCGCGGTTTATAGGATTCCCGAATCAATTTTCAATGATTCATGGGTGGTCGGCTCTTGGAGGGCTGACCATGCCAGGATGGGAAAATGACACCTCACTTCCCAAGAAGGGTGAGCGCTCGGTCGGTGTTGCGGCTCAATACGCCTCGGCACTCGGTAAAATGGCAAATTGCCAAACACTGGTGTCCTTGACGCTTGCGCGCGGCGAAGTGCCCGTGATGGTCGGGTTACGTCTCTTTCTGCCTGACAGTTGGACAAGCGACGTATCTCGTTTGAAGCGCGCTCGCGTGCCAGTCGAACATCGAACGCCACGGTCCAAGCCGGAGATTGCTTTGGTCGAGATTGACCGCGCGATAGCAGCCAACGTGCGCTTTGGATATGTGCTGGCGGATGCAGGATACGGACTTTGCGCACCGTTTCGACAAGGGCTAACCGAGCGCGGGCTGGCCTGGGCTGTCGGAATCCCTCGGCACCTGAACGTGTATCCGGTTGATGTGAAGCTCATTTGGCCGATTACCAAAGCCCGCGGTAAACCACGAAAGCACCACGTGCCTGATATCTTGTCGATGCCCGCAGAACAAATGCTGGCCAGCGCCAAATGGAACCGTGAGTTGGCGTAGCGGAACGAAAGGTCGGCTTAAAGCTCGTTTTGCTGCTCTCCGTGTCCGCACCGCCGACGGCCCTGCGCAGCGGATATGGGATAAAGGTCAGCAGCATCTCCCAGGCGACGAAGCCTGGCTGATTGGCGAGCAACGTGCCTCCGGGGAGAAGAAATACTACCTCGCCAATCTTCCGGCGGCGACGGATCTGCGCACGCTGGCCGCCACGATCAAGGCACGGTGGATTTGCGAGCAGGCGCATCAACAGCTGAAGGAGGAGCTTGGACTTGATCACTTCGAAGGGCGATCATGGCAAGGTCTCCATCGCCACGCCCTGGTGACAATGATTGCCTACGCCTTCCTGCAACATCGTCGCCTCGCATACGCGGGGCGGAACAAAAAGAATCAACGGGCCTCCGCCTCAGCTAACCATGCCAGCCGTACGTCACGCCATCGTCGATCTCATCCTTCGGCCGCCGTCTCAGCAGTGCCCATATTGCCGAAAGCAAATCCGTGAAAAACAGCGGCGAAAACACAATCTGCCAAAGTAGTGCTAGGCCACTAAGGTCGGAAACAGGCCAGCGCTGTCCGGCCAATGGGGATCGTGTCGACCCTTCGGCAGGGTAAGCATCTGTATGCGTATAAAGCGGGCAGATTTGCAATCTCTGGGAGTATCGCAAGGTATTCCATAGGCCCCCTACATTCCTTGCAAATAAGGATCGGTGCAGCGTCCGGCGCCATCGCGGCAAGGTAGATTCGTCTTCCGGTGGGCGCATCTCCGGTCGAATACCGGCGACTATCGGAATTCGGCAGGGGATGGCCACCTTGCCTCCGAGTTCGGACTCAGATTACTTCATTGGAGCCGCAATTGCTTCCATGGGGACTAGCGTGCACGGCGAAGCTGGATGCATAATTTGCTGCCAACCTAGAGTGCTTAAGGCCCTTTTCCCCGTAGCGAAAGGCGTCGAGCTGAAGCTCTATGAATGCGCCGGCTGCACTAGCAGCATGTGGCTGATCACCAAAGTATCTACCCCCAAGAGCGGCGAAACGCAGTTTACGACAATCGACGCTGCGTTAAAGTCTGCAGCCTTCGGAGCGCGAAGATCGCAGCATTAGAAGCTGGACCCGGGGAAGTCCTTCAGTTCAGCACCAATCCATCTTGTCACCGCTGCTTCTTAACCCCGGCGGGCACATATGCCGTCGCCTCCTTTGTTTGCGGGAAACGCCGCACTGTCCTTGGACGACGATAGCGAAGCGGCGCTAGACGCGTTCATCGTCGCGCTTGCGCCCAATCAGGCCCGTATCGATCACCTTGAAGCAATGAGCGCAGCCAATGCCAACACGCGGCACTAAGCGGGTCGCGATCTACTCGCATTATTCGTCTGACCTTCAGAACGATCGGTCTATCGAAGACCAAATTGTCGTCTGCGAGAAATTTGCTGCGAAGCAGGGTTGGGAGTTGGCAATTTTTATGATCGCGCCGCGTCCGGTGCTTCGATCTTCGGTCGACGACAGTTCGCTATGATGGTCAGCGAGGCTGGATCGTTCGACATAATCTTGTCTAAGGATTTGCACCGACTGTCGCGGAGTCAGTCGGATATCGCGCGGCTGTACGAAGAAATGAGTTTTGCGGAAGTTGAAATTCATACGATCGCGATGGTCGGATCAACGAAATGCGTATTGGCCTGAAGGGGACAATGAGCGCTCTGTTCTTGAAGGGATTGTCTCAGAAGGTTAGACGGGGGCAGGCCGGCTCTGTGCGGCAAGGCCGCAACCCCGGGGGCGATCTGTATGGCTACACGCCGAGGAAGGGAAAGCCCGGTATCCTCGATATCAATCCCGAAACGTCTGCCGTTGTGACGCGCGTATTCGAGGAATACGCAGCCGGCACCTCTCCTCGGGCTATCGCTGCGCGGTTGAATGCCGAGAACGTCCTGCCCCTCGCGGTGGCAAGTGGAATGCTTCCACGATCAACGGAAACACCGCGCGCGGGCAGGGGGGCTTCTGAATGAGCGGTACGCGGGCCGAGTGGTCTGGAACAAGAGGCGGTCAATCAAAGACCCTAGAACCGGCCGGCGTGTAACCCGTAACAACCCTGAAAGCGAATGGGTCGTTCAGGACGTCCCGGAGCTACGTATTTGTTGACGACCAACTGTTCAACGCGGTTCGGGCACGGCGGCTTAAGGCTGGAACGGCTGCGTCACGTAAGCGGCCGAAGTCCACCCGTCTTCTGTCCGGCTACTTCGCTGCGGCGCTTGCGGCTCGGGCATGTCGCTTACGCGCCATGATCGATCTGGCCCGCGCGTTCAATGTACGCGCTATCGGGAAAGCGGCTCCTGCACCAAGGGCACGCGCTACTACATCGAGAAAATCGAGGCACTTGTTCTGACGCGGCTGAAAGCCCAAATCGACAACCCCAAGCAAACGGGCAAGTTCGTTGAAGCTTATCTAGCCGAGAGGCGGGCACTATCAGCGAACGCGCGCCGCGACAAGGCGAAGATCGAGGCACAGATTGCAGGCTGTCAGAAGGCAATCGACAACCTCATTCTAGCGGTCGAGAGAGGACAATTCGAACCCGAAGAGATAGCTTCCCGGCTGCAGCACCAACGCGCGGAGAAGGCGCGGCTCCGAAGGGAATTGGCAAGCGCAAACGAGACCGTTGTGTCTGTCGACCTTCACCCGACTGCGGTGAGCCGTCTTGGGCTGAACTTGGAGCAAATCGCCGGTGCCGGGGATCGCGTAGACCCTCAGATCGCAGTCAGCTTTCGCGAACTGGCCGAAAGCGTCGTGGTGCTGCCTAGAAAGCCCGGTGAGCCGTACTCGGTGGAGACTCGTGGCCGGCTTGCAGCATTGATCGGGGTGCCCATTGGGCGCCCCGAGGCCTTTCAAGCGGCCTTATCTATGGGGGCGAATTCTGCCTGCATAATTAAGGCCGCATCGTCGGCTAAACTAATGGTGCCGGCTGAGGGGATTGAACCCCCGACCTTCGGTTTACAAAACCGCTGCTCTACCGCTGAGCTAAGCCGGCGATGCCCAAGGGAAACGGGGCAGGGGCCGGCACGCACAGGGCTGCCCGCCCGCGCGTCGCAATACCAGACTTGGTTGGAAAGTGCCAGAACCTGCGTGGGCAGAACAGGCGGCCCTGATGGCCGCCTGTTGCCGCGTACGCCACCTGAATCGGTTTACTGGCAGATATGCCGGCGGCCGTCCTCGCCCTTGAACCAGGTACCGGGCGTACAAACGAAGCCGTTGCGCTGGGCGTAGCTGCGGGTGTCCCAACCGCGATTGTCCCAGCCACGGTTATCGTAGGCGTAGCTGTTGTCCATGGCGCGGAACGGCGCGGTTGCGATCGCACCCGCCGTCCCGATCGCAGCGCCTGCGACGCCCGCGGCAACATCGGTCGGCCAGAAGCCGGTGCGGCTATTGTTCCAATCGCCATCGGCATGTCGATAGGCGATGCGGCGGTGGCGATAGCCACTATCTGTGTACGGGTTGCCCGGTCCGACATTCGTGCAGTTTGCGTTCGGGAATTGCGCCGCGCACCGGCCGGGATTGGTGACGACAGCCTGCGCCATGGCGGAGCCTGCCAACATGGTTGCTGCGATCGCCGTGGCTCCAAGGAGTTTGACGTTCATGGTGTTTGTCTCCCGTCTTTTGCTTTGACCGGGGCTTAAATGCTGACGGCGTTGGACGTTCCGGCGAAACCGTTTCTTTTTCGCGCGTCGAAGGTCACACGGATGTGAGCTGGTGGACTGGGCTCAGGCAGCGAGTCTCTGCGCTGTTAACGTTTCGCTAGTGAGCGTTGCAGCATTTGAGCGAGGCGCGATCCTTACGCGTTAGGCTTACCGGAATTTGGTGAGCTGTCCTTAACCCTCTCTGCGTCGGTATCGGTTAGGTTGTGTTCCGGATAACCGGAACCCTTCCATGCGCGCATCCGCGCTTGCCGCATTTCTGATCGGACTGCCCGCGACGGCCTTTGCCGGCGGCGGCTTCGACATCGTCGTGCCCGGCCGTCCCGGCGTGCCCATCATCATCAACAATATCGATGCGTCCTACAGCGTGGTCGAAAGTGTCTGGGGCCTCGGCAAGAACGTCCAGGTGCAGCCCACCATCTACGGCGGACGCTACGTGGTCGAACGGCAGCCCAGCGAGGTCGGCCATTATTACCCCAGCATGGGCCTGCAGCCCGGCTATGGCCGCCTCGAGGTCGAGCCGCCGGCGCACCGCAAATTGCCGCAGCCGGCCGAGAGCTATCAGCGGAGCTGGGGCGCATCGTCCGCGCCGCTGCCGCCGCAAATGGATGTGCCGGTCAATCCGCCGCCGGTGATCCTTGCGCCCGAGATCAACGACTATCCGCGGCGCCCGCGACCGCACACGGAAACGCCCGGCAGGCCGCCGGGATAAGAAACGTCAAAACTCAACAAGACGGAAATCAACAGGAGAGAGTAATGCGTCAGATGATTTCGGGACTGGTCGCGGCGGCTGCCGTGATGTTCGTGGGTAGCGCCCCGGCCATAGCCTGCGGCTTCAATCCGTGCCAGCCGGTTGCGCCGGTCTTCTCCGGCTGCGACACCGGCTGCGGCGGTTATGGCTACGGCGCCGGCTATGGTTATGGCTATGAGCGCCTGGCCGAGCCGACCACGCAGTACTACTACGTCAACCAGGGGCCGACCTACACCGGTCCCGGCGCTTTCGCGCCGTATCCGACCTACCAGGAGGACGCGGTCGTCGCGCCCGCGAATTACGGCTACGGCTACGGTTATCGCGCGGCTGCGCCGTACGCCTATCATCACCGCCCTTACTACCGTCCGTATCGCTATGGCTACGGCCCGCGCTACGGCTATCTGCCGCGCACGCATTACGGCTATGGCCCGCGCTACGGCTACAGCCATCGCTATCAGCCGTATTATGGCGGCCATCGCGTGCTGCGCCGCTATTACTGATCTCTGCTCGGTTGAGCTGACGAAGCGCCCGTCCGCGTGCTGCGGGCGGGCGCTTCACTTTTCTTCGAAACAACCCCATGCACAGTAGCCGGGGACAGCGAAATCAAGGACTTGAAGCGCAATGACATCGAGATGAGGAATCATCGCGCATGGCATCATGGTTCGAGCTTGGCCACTTCTGAAAATCCGCAATAGCCTTGACCCGTCGGGCAAAACAGGTGCATGATGGCATCGTCGGGAATGCGTGGCGCGCTCAGCGCTTCATCAGCCCCAGCCTGACAGCACCGACATAGAGCGACAGCACGGCGGCATTCGATACGTTGAGGCTCTTGATCTCGCCGGGCATGTCGAGCCGCGCCACCACGCTGCAGGTCTCGCGGGTCAATTGCCGCAGACCCTTGCCTTCGGCTCCGAGCACCAGCGCGAGCGGTTCGCGCAGCGCGACGTCGGAGAGATCCTCGCTGCCCTCGCTGTCGAGGCCGACGGTCTGGAAGCCGCGCTCATTCAAGGCCGTCAGGGCACGCGCGAGGTTTTGCACCGATACCATCGGCACCAGCTCCAGCGCGCCGGAGGCGGCCTTGGCGAGCACGCCCGTTGCCTCGGGGCTGTGACGCGCGGTGGTGACGATCGCCTTGACCGCGAAGGCGGCGGCGGAGCGCAGGATCGCGCCGACATTGTGCGGGTCGGTGATCTGGTCGAGCACCAGCACCATGCCCTCCTGCTTCAAGGTCTCGATGTCGGGCGAGGGCAGGGGATCGGCCTCGGCCAGCAGGCCCTGATGCACGGCGTCCGGCGAGAGCAGGCGGTCGATCTCCTGGGGCCGGACGATCTCGGGCGCAATCCGGGTCGCGATGTTCTCGTCCGCCAGCCGCCGTGCGGCGTTCTCGGTCAGCGTCAGCTTGCGGATCCGGCGCTGCGGGTTGGCGAGCGCCATGGTGACCGTGTGCCAGCCATAGAGGATGACGGGTCCGTCGGGGTGCGAATCGCGGTCGCGCCAGGCCGGCCGGCCGGCCGATTTCCCGGGCTTCTTAAAGGGCTTAGACCCGCCGCGGGGCCCCTTGGGGACAAATTTTCGATCCTTCATGGGCTCGCTTGTGTCACGGGTCCCGGAATATGGCAATTTGGGCGGGGTCGGGGGCGATTTTAGCTGTCAGCCTCGGTTGACTTTGCCCCACCGCTTCGCCCATAAACGCGCCCGGTCGCGCCCCCATCCGGGCTGTCGCGGCCTTCACGTTCCATGGCCGACTTCGGTCCGCCGGCAAGGTCCGGCCCGATTGTGCTGCCGTCGAGCGGGGGAGTGTCCCGAGTGGCAAAGGGAGCTGACTGTAAATCAGCCGCCTCATGGCTTCGCAGGTTCGAGTCCTGCCTCCCCCACCATCCTCATTTTGCAGCACAATCTTGGTCGTCAAGTTGACTGAAAGTCGGCCGAGACCCCGGATTCGTCTTGTGGGTCACTGCCGAGGGGGGCCTGCGTGATCACTCTTGGACGGCTCCGGCCAGAGTGCATGAACAGCCCGCGAAGAAATCGACCAGCCTTAAGTCGGGGACAGGTAGCGGAACAGGATGTAAACGGCGACCGCGAATATCAGTCCCGCGAAGACGAAGGTCAAAGCACCCCGATAGGAGTCGAGCGACTTCGCCAACCGCGCCCCGATCAACCCGCCAAAGATTCCGCCTGCGATGAAGAGGACGGCGATCTGCCAGTCGATCAGCCCGGAAAGGGCGTAGTTCGTGGCAGTGGTCAGTCCGAATGCCGTCACCGAGACCAGCGACGACCCGACGGCATTGAGCATAGGCATGCCGGTCGCAAGCATGAGCGCAGGGACGATGAGAAAGCCCCCGCCGATCCCGAAGAATCCGGACAGCACACCGACCGCAACGCCCGATACGATCAGTTTCGGGAGGTTCTCCTTGGACAAGCTGACGGTCGAGTTGCCGACGTGAGCGCGATTGCGCAGCATCAGTCCGCCCACGACGATCATCAACACGGCGAAAAGGGCGAGCAGTCGTTGTCCGTCCATGATCTTGCCGAGAGTGGACCCGATGTAGGCCCCGGCAACGCCGGCGACGGCAAAAGTCGTGGCGCAGCGCCATTTCACATTGCCGCCGCGCGCATGTGTTCCGAGGTTGGCGCCGGCATTGATCGCCACGGCGATCGCGCTCGTCCCGATGGCCACGTGCGGATCGCTTACACCGACGACGTACACCAGAAGTGGAACAGCGAGGATCGAGCCGCCTCCGCCCACAAGACCGAGCGAGAAGCCAACAACAGAGCCGGAAGCCGCCGAGAGGGCGGCTTGCGTCAACAGTGATTGCATTGCGGAACTCCAAGGTCGGTCCTTGCGGGACGGCGGCCTGGCGTCGAGTACGTGCTGCAGACCCAACGAGCGTGCGGACTTCTACGGAGTCAGCAGCCTGTCAGCCGGCCGATCGCTTCCAGGCGTCCAGCCCACCGTCGACAATGTAGGCTTCGCAAGCGCCGTTCACTTTCGCGGCGAGACGGGCGGCGTTCATCGAAGTCCTCGCGCCGCTCTTGCAATGGAAGATCACGGGTTTTCCGGCTTTCACATCCAGATCCGCTTCGTCCAGTCTCGACAGCGGAAGATGGTGAGCGCCGGAAATGTTCTCGCGAGCGAACTCCTCTGCTTCGCGGATATCGACGACGATCGCGCCCTGCTTGACGAGGCGGCGCGCGGTCGCGGGATCGATTTTTGGAAGTGACATGGTCTGCTCCTGTTCAACGTCGTTTGGTCGGTTTGCAGTAGAGTTCATGCAGGGTTGCCAAGAGCCGCTCGATGCGCGCGTCGGCGATCCGGTACCAAGAGGTCTGGCTTTCTCGGCGGTAGGTCACCAGGCCTTCGTCACGCATCTTCCCCAGGTGCTGCGACAGCGCCGACTGGGACAGGCCGACGGCGTCGGCAAGGGAGTTCACGCTCACCTCTCCCAGTTCCACGAGCCTGCAAAGGATCAGCAGCCGCCGCTCGTTTGCCACGGCTCGCAACAGAGTTGCGATTTCCTGGGCGGCGTTTTCGATGCCTTGCGAGTTGAAGACGACCGCTGACACATCAGCCTCACGGGTTATTTAGATATTGCTAAATTAGGAAGCGCTAATATATCTGTCAAGAACCGAGGCATCGAAACGAGATAGGAGTGAGGCGATGGCGAAGCCGATCATCAAGGCCTTTTTCGACGAGCCGACGAATACGATCAGCTATCTGGTTGCCGATCCGGCGACCCAGGCAGCCGCCGTCATCGATCCCGTGCTCGACTACGACCACAATGCGGGCGCGGTCGATACGGGTTCCGTCAGGGCCATTCTTCACACGGCGGAAGAGGCGGGCTACCGCGTCATCTGGGTATTGGAGACACACGCTCACGCCGATCATCTGTCCGGGGCGCCGTACATCAAGGCGAAGACCGGCGCCCGGATCGGCATCGGCGAGCACATCAAGGACGTACAGCGAATCTTTCGGCCGGTCTTCAACGCAACCGATTTGGCGACCGACGGCAGTGACTTCGACCACCTCTTCAAGGACGGCGAGCATTTCCAGGTCGGCGCCCTCGATGTAGAGGTCCTGCACACGCCAGGTCATACCCCGGCGGACGTGTCCTACAAGATTGGTGATGCGGTGTTCGTCGGCGATACGATTTTCATGCCCGACTACGGAACGGCGCGGGCGGATTTCCCCGGCGGCGACGCGCAGCGCTTGTACCGTTCGATCAGGCGCCTGCTCGCGCTGGCTCCCGAGACCCGGTTGTTCATGTGCCACGACTACAAGGCCCCGGGTCGTGACGAATACGCGTGGGAGACCACGGTCGCGGAGCAGCGGAACAAAAACGTACACGTGAAGGAAGGCGTCACCGAGGACGAGTTCGTGGGCATGCGCACCAAACGCGATGCCGCGCTCGCCGCGCCGCGTCTTCTTCTGCCCTCCATCCAGGTCAACATCCGGGCGGGGAAATTTCCGCCCAAGCAGTCCAACGGTGTGCGGTATCTGGAGATTCCCGTGAAAATGAAGGGAGACGCCGAACTCGGTCTCTAAGCCCCCGCCAGCCGGATCCCCCGTGCGTGCTGCGCAGCGAACCGGTTTCGCGGCCTCAACTTGCCCGCTTCGTGCGACCTCGAGCTTCGGGGGGCTTGGTGAACTCGGGAAGGGAGTTGACGGTTCCGGAGCAGCGGCTCACTTCCTGGCTGCGCGTGCGCGCGCGTCGGCGGCCACGCGCTTGAAGCCTTCGTAGTTCAGGGCCTGTGTCACCCGGTACTCGCCGACGATATAGGCGGGCGTACCCTGCAGTCCGAGCGAATCCGCTTGGGCGAGATTACGTCGGAGGAGCTTGGTAATGTCATCTCCGTGGGCCTGTAGATCGGCGTCCAGACGGTCCATGTCGACGCCCGAGCTGATGATCGCTTCGCGCATGCGCGCTGCAGGAATCTTCGGCCCGGGAATCGCCATCATCGCGCGGTGCGCGTCGTCGTAGCGCCCCTGATACTTCGCGGCGAGCGCCCACTGCGCGCCCTTGATCGAGTCCGGCGTGAGGATCGGCCAGTCCTTGTAGACGAGGCGTATCTTGCCATCCGTCCTCACCAGCCGGGAAAGTTCCGGCTCGGATTGCTTGCAGTAGGGGCAGTTGTAGTCGAAGAACACCACGATCGTCAGATCTCCCTTCGGGTTTCCCCCGGTAGGGGCCGCGGGATCGAAGAGGATGGCCTCACGCGACACATCAGCTTCGGTGGGACCGTCATCGGCGCGCGCGGGGCCGACGAGATAGCCGACGCCAACGGCTGCGAAAATCTGGGCGAGCGTGCGTCGGGAGATATTGGGTGACATGATCGAATTCCTTCTTCGATGATTGGTGAGGGATCACTCGACCGATGGGACGGCCGACAGTTTCGCAAGCAGGGCGTTGGCATCGATCGCACCAACGATCTTGGTCATGGGATCCGTGTTCTCCGCGGCGAATAGGAGGATCGTCGGGGGGCCGACGATCTCGAAGCGCTGCATCAAGGCGCGGCTCGCATCGTCCACCGAGGTCACGTCGGCGCGGACCATGCGGAAGTCCTGCAGCCGCTCGCGCACGTCAGGCCGGCGAAGGATCGCGTCCATCGCCCTGCATTCGACACACCATTCGGCGGAGAAGTCGACCATGACCGGCTTACCATCTGTGCGTGCCGCTGCGAGTTCGTGCTCCAGAGCCGTGACAGATCGGATCGTTCGAACGGGAACTCCGGATCCGGGCTCCAGCGTCACGAACTGGTCGAGAATGCGAGTCGCGCCGAGATTGTCGTCGCCCGCCGGGCCGATCAGAAGAACCAAGCCGATCAGCAAAGCGAGGCTCGCCAAGCCCATCGATGCGATCCTCCAGGCGCTATGCGCCATCAGGAACTCGGTTCCGAAGTAGACCGACACGCCCGTCGCGAGTGCCCCCCAGAGCTGCAGCGTGATCTGCTGCGACAGCACACGTGAGAAGATGGTGATTGCTACGCCCAGGAGGATGAATCCGAAAGCGTGCCGGACGCGGACGAGCCAGCGCCCGGGCTTCGGCAGGAAACGGGGCCCGAGTGCACCGAAGACGAGAAGCGGGACGCCCATGCCGACGCCGAACAGGAAGAGCGCGGCCACGCCGCGCGCGACCTCGCCGGTGCGCACGACGTAGAGCAGGGCGGTCGCAAGCGGCGGCGTGACGCAAGGGCCGGCGATAAGAGCCGATCCGAAGCCGAGCACGGCGGCGGTCGCCAGCGGCCCGGGACGACTTCCAGAGGCGGCACCCGAAATCCTGTCGACCAATGCTGCCGGCAACTGGATCTCGAACAGACCGAACATCGAGAGCGAGAGCAAAACGAGGACCGCGCTCATGATGCCCAGCGCGATCGGCGTCTGCAGCAGGATCTGCAGATTTTCTCCAGATCCGGACCATGCGGCGAAAGCGCCTAGCATCGCGTAGGCGGACGCCGAGGCGCCCGCAAATATCGCCGCGAGAGCGAGACCGCGGCCGAACGAGAGAGGCTCCTGAGATCGTGCCATCAGGCCGAAGAAGATGGGCACCAGGGGGAAGGTGCACGGCGAGAACGACAGCAGGAGCCCGAAACCGAAAAACGACGCCAACATGCCGCCGAGCGTCACCCAGTAGGAAATGTCCAATTGCGAGGCTTGTGCGGCCGTCGTCGATCCGCCGCGGACTGGTCCGCCCGCGGCGTCTTGCGGAGGATCCACGAAGGACGATGAAAGCAAAGCGGAGCCCGCGGCGTCACGGTCCTTGACCGCCAGCGTCTGCAGGTCGATGACTTTCGAGACGGGCGGATAGCAGATCTGGTACGTCTCGGCGCAGCCTTGGTAGGTCACCGAGATCTCGCGCAGCCCTTGCAGGTCGGCCGATGCGATCTCTGCCTTCGCCGAGCCGCGGTAGACCTCCTGCGGGCCGAAGTCCGGATCGTCTTTGGAATCTCCCTGGGTCGTGCGAACCGCGATCGGCGCGCCGGGCGGCGTGGCGCTCTTGGCGCCGATCATCGCCCGGTAGAGGTAGCTCCCGGGCCCAATGGTCCAAAGCAGCGACAGCCCGGCGTCGTCGCGCGAAACCTTCAGCCGGAGGGCTTGATCGGCCGAAGGCGGCGTTCCCGCCCGGGCCGTCGCCAGCGACGACAGGAGAACGAGCATGATGATCGAGAGTCGTTGGAAGCCCGGCATCTTCTGCGGCAACCTTTCCGTCTTGTGAGCGGTTGCCGCGACTTGGATGGGCTAGCTTAAGCCAGCCTTAAGGTGGGCGAGCGAAGGGGCCCTGGAGGTAGAAATGCGTATACTCGTGGTCGAAGACGATCCGATCCTGTCCGACGGTCTGCGAGCGGGCCTGTCATTGATGGGCGCCACCGTCGACGCGGTCGAGACCTGCGAGGACGCCGATGCCGCGCTTGCGACCTCGCGGTACTCGGCTGTGGTGCTCGACATCATGCTCCCGGACGGCAGCGGCCTGGACCTGTTGCGGAAGCTGCGGGGCCGGGGCGATATCACTCCCGTTCTTCTTCTCACCGCGCGCGACAGCGTGGGCGACAAGGTGTCGGGATTGGATTCCGGAGCCGACGACTATCTGGCCAAGCCGTTCGATCTCGACGAGCTCGCGGCTCGGCTGCGCGCCATCATCCGGCGAGAGAGCGGTCGCGCGGCGCCGACGTTGACGCATGGCGCCATCGTGCTCTCGCCAGCGGATCTCTCGGCAACTCTTGCCGGCGAGCCGATCAACCTTTCGCGGCGCGAGTTCGCGATTCTTTCCGCATTGATGGAGCATCCGGAGCAAGTGCGCTCGCGCTCCGAACTGGAGGAGCGTCTCTACGGCTGGCAAGAGGACGTCGAGAGCAATGCGGTCGAGGTCCATATCCACAATCTCCGCAACAAGATCGGCAAGGATGCGATCCAGACCTTGCGAGGCATCGGCTATCGCATGGGAGCGATCCGATGAGATCTCTGAGATTAAGATTGTTCGCGACACTGATCGCGGCGACCGGCATCGTCTGGTTGGCCGCGGTGGTCTGGATCTACGCGGGAAGCCGCGACGAGGTGGAGCATGTGCTGGACACCCGTCTGCAGGAAGCGGCACGAATGGTCGCTTCGCTTGCCTCCGGCTTCGACACCCTTCCGGCCCATTCGGCATCGGCCACTGTCCCGCTGCTCGGAAGCTACGAACGTCAACTGTCGTGCCAGATATGGTCGCTCGATGGGAGGATGGTCGCGAAGTCGAGCGGCGCTCCCGATCAGCAGCTATCGACCGCTTCATCCGGATTTTCGGATCGGACGATCGATGGCGAGCCGTGGCGCGTCTTCACGGTGGAAGACGCCGACCGCAATCTGCGGGTCATGGTGGGCGACCGGGTCGGATTGCGCGAGCGCCTGGTGACCGATCTCATCAAGGGACTGATGCTGCCCGCACTCCTGATCGCGCCGCTGCTCGGCGCGGCGATCTGGGCGAGCGTCGGGCAGGGTTTGAGGCCACTGCGGCGGATGGCACAGGACCTCGGCGCGCGGGAGCCGAATGACATGCGACACGTCGAAGTCGAGCAGGCGCCGACCGAGGTGAGGCCCCTGGCGATCGCCCTCAATGGGCTCCTCACAAAGGTCGAAGCAGCCCGGCGGCACGAACGAGAGGTGACGGCGTTTGCGGCGCATGAATTGCGCACGCCGCTGGCCGGCCTGAAGACGCAGGCCCAGGTGGCTTTGGCAGCTGACGATCCGAAGGTGGTGCGCGGTGCGCTCGAGCAGATTGTCGCTGCGGTCGACAGGAGCGCGCGCCTGGTGCGTCAACTGCTGACGGTCGCGAGACTGGACTCCGAAACCGTCGACGCTCCGCTGGCGCGGGTCGCGGTGGGGCCACTCCTGGAGGAGATCGTCGCCGAGACTCCGAAACACCAGGGAACGACTGTCACGATCGATGATAGTGTTCGCGCGATGGTGCTCACCACCAACGCCGAATGCCTTCAGCTCGCATTGCGCAACCTGCATGAAAACGCGGTCCAGCACACCCGAAACGGGCGCATTCTTTGGTCGGCGGGATCGTGCGCCATCTCGGTGGAGGACGAGGGGCCCGGCATTCCCAGCGACGAGCTCGACAAACTTGGCAACCGCTTTTTCCGCGGAAGGTTGAGAAGCCCGATCGGAAGCGGACTCGGGCTGGCCATCGTGAAGCTCGCGGTGGCGAAGATCGGCGCTCAGGTCACGATCTCCAATCGGGAGGGCCGCAGCGGTACAAGGTCGGAATTGACCTTCCCTGCCTGAAGCGCAAATCCGGGAGGGCTGCCGCGCCGCAGCCCGATAGGGCGTAAGCGGGCTTGTCGCCAAACTACCTCACATCTCCCGCACCATCGGCACTACCTTCCGCCCGTAGAGCTCGATGCTCTTCATCAGCTTTTCGTGCGGCAACGGTCCTGCCGAATACTTCAACTGAAACCGCGCAATCCCGAGCGCCTTCGCGGTCTTGGCGATCTTGCGTGCGACCGTCTCCGGCGAGCCGACATAGAGCGAGCCGTGCTCGGCCTCGCTGACGAATTCATCGCGGCCCATCGGAGGCCAGCCGCGCTCGCGGCCGATGCGGTCGCGCATCGCCTTGTAGTCGGGCCATAGCTCCTCGCGCGCCTGCTCGTCGGTTTCGGCGACATAGCCGGGCGAGTGCACGCCGATCGGCTGGGCGGGGCGGCCGAACTCCTTGAAGGCGCGGTGATAGAGATCGACGTAAGGGGCAAACCGCGTCGGGTCGCCGCCGATGATCGCGAGCATCAGGGGCAGATCATAATGCGCGGCGCGCACCACCGATTGCGGGCTGCCGCCGACGCCGATCCAGGTCTTCAGCGTGCCGTGCTCGACGGGCGGATAGACCAGCTGATCCTTCAGCGCCGGACGCAGCTTGCCCTGCCACGTCACGGGCTTCTGGGACAGCAACGCGGCGAACAGGTCGAGCTTCTCCTCGAACAGCTCCTCGTATTTGCGCAGGTCGAAGCCGAACAGCGGAAAGGATTCCGTGAACGAGCCGCGGCCGAGGATCACCTCGGCGCGGCCGCCCGAGAGCGCATCCAGGGTCGCAAACCGCTGGAACACGCGAATGGGATCGTCCGAGCTCAGCACCGTCACGGCCGAGCCGAGATGGATGCGTTTGGTGCGTGCCGCGATCGCGGCCAGCACCGTCTCGGGCGAGGAGATCGCAAAATCAGAACGGTGATGTTCGCCGAGCCCGATGAAGTCGAGGCCGATCTCGTCGGCCAGCACCGCCTCGTCGACGACATTGCGGATCACCTGCGCATGCGGAAGCATGCTGCCTGAGGCGTCCTTCGTGACGTCGCCAAAAGTATCCAGTCCGAATTCGAGCGGTGCGATCATCGATCAGATCTCTGTGGGGAGGATCGACCAGATTTAATGGACCGCGCCCAAGCGACAAGGCGGCATTCGGAAATGCTCGGTTTCCGTTTGTGAGGCCTACGGCGCGATCCGCACGACCATCTTGCCGAGCGCAGAGCGCGTCTGCATCGTCCTGAACGCCTCGCGGAAATCCTCGAGCGCGAAGACGTGGCCGACCACGGGCTTCAGCCGGCCGTCGGCGAGCCAGCCCGTCAACTGCGCCATCAAGCGCTTCTGCAAATCGGGCTCGCGTGTGGGGATTTGAGCGAGATCGACGCCGAGCAGGGCGCCGCCTTTCAGCAACGGCAGATTGAACGGCAGCGCGGGGATCGCACCGCCGGCAAAGCCGACCACGAGATGGCGTCCGCGCCAGGCGATGGAGCGAAACGCCTGCAGCGAGATGTCGCCGCCGACGGGGTCGAAGATGACGTCGGCCCCGTGTCCGTCCGTCAACTGCTTGAACGTGTCGCGCCAGTCCGCTTGCGTATAATCGATCAGAGCGTCGGCGCCATGCGCCCGCGCGAATTCGCGCTTCTCCGGCGTCGATGCGGCTGCGATGACCCGAGCGCCGAGCAGCTTGCCGATCTGCACGGCCGCGGTGCCGGTGCCGCCGGCTGCTCCCAGCACGAGCAACTGCTCGCCCTCGCACAACATGGCGCGGGCGCTCAGCGCGTAGAGCGCCGTCAGATAATTGGCGCGAAACGAGGCGGCGACCTCGGCTGCGACACCGTCCGGCAAGGGATAGACCACCTCAGGATGAACGACGATTTCCTCGGCGAGCGCACCCGACCGCGTCATGCCCATCACGCGCATCCCGGCTTCATAGCCGCCCGGCCTGCCTGGCGCTTCGGCCACGATGCCTGCGAATTCGGTGCCGGGAATGAAGGGCAGGGGATCCCTGGTCTGATACCGCCCCTCGACTTTCAAACCGTCGACAAAGCCGATCCCCGCCGCCTCCACCCGGATGCGCAACTGGCCGGGCTCCAAAAGCGGAGACGGAACGTCCTTCAGCTCGATCTGATCGATAGGCGCATATTGCTCGACGACGACGGCTTTCATCTCGGACCTCTGGTGTTGCAGGCATCGTGGCAGATCCCGAGACCGGTTTCTTGCGTCTACCGCCACATCCCCCGCATCCGTGCGCCGATGTCGATCTTCGGACCCTGTGACGGAGCGCGCGGCGCGCCGGCCGCGACCTTCGGCCAGGCGGCGCGCTCGAACAGATAGACGAGCTGCTCCGGGATGAAGCGCGTGCGCGAGGCATAGACGTGGCGGTCGCCCTTGGCGGCCTGGCCGTGGACGAAGAAGCGCTGGGGAACGACGAGATGCAGGTCGTCCTTGGCACGCGTCATCGCGACATAGAGCAGGCGGCGCTCCTCCTCGATTTCGGCGCTGGTGCCGGCACCGAGATCGGAGGGCATGCAGCCGTCGACGACGTTGAGCAAGAATACCGATTTCCACTCCTGGCCCTTGGCCGAGTGGATCGTGGAGAGGATGAGATAATCCTCGTCGCGCAGCGGTGGTCCGGATTTGTCGCTGGTTGCATCCGGCGGGTCGAGCGTGAGCTCGGTCAGGAATTTCTCGCGCGAGGCATAGCCGCTCGCGATCTGCTCGAGCTGCATCAGATCGGCGCGGCGCGTCTCGGAATCCTCGTGGATGCGGTCGAGATGCGGCTCGTACCAGACCCGCACGCGCTCGAGATCCGCAGGCCATTCCGAGTAGCGCAGGTTCTCGACGGTGCGGACGAACTCCGTCCAATCGGTGCCGGTGCGCGGCGGCACGGGAAGTTGGCTCAGCGCACGGAGCGGGTTGGGACTTTCGGCCATCTGGTCGAGCACGCGCTGCGCGGTGGCGGGGCCGATGCCCGGCAACAGATGCAGGATGCGGAAGCCGGCGACGCGGTCGCGCGGGTTCTCGGCGAAACGCAGCAGCGCCAGCACGTCCTTGACGTGCGCGGCGTCGAGGAATTTCAGGCCGCCGAACTTGACGAAAGGAATGTTGCGGCGGGTCAGCTCGATTTCGAGCGGGCCGGAGTGCGAGGAGGTCCGGAACAGCACCGCCTGGTGCTTGAGCAGCGCGCCTTGCTCCCGGTTCGCCAGCACGGCCTCGACGATGTAGCGCGCCTGGTCGGCCTCGTCGTGCACGGTGACGAGCTGCGGCTTCTGTCCGGAGGTGCGATCGGTCCACAGGTTCTTGGTGAAGCGCTCGCGCGCGAGGCCGATGACGCCGTTGGCCGCTGCCAGCACCGCCTGCGTCGAGCGGTAATTGCGGTCGAGCGTGATCATCTCCGCGCGCGGCGAAAAGCTTTGCGGAAAATCCAGGATGTTGCGGACGGTGGCCGCGCGAAACGAATAGATCGACTGCGCATCGTCGCCGACGACGGTGAGCCCGCGCCCGTCGGGCTTCAGCGCTAGGAGGATCGAGGATTGCAGGCGGTTGGTGTCCTGATATTCGTCGACCAGCACGTGGTCGAAGCGGCCGCCGATCTCCTCGGCGATCAGCGGGTCGCTCATCATCTGCGACCAGTAGAGCAGCAGGTCGTCGTAATCGAGCACGTGCTGGGCCTGCTTGGCCTCGACGTAAGCGGCGAACAGCCCTTTCAGCTCGGCGGCCCAGCCGGTGCACCAGGGATAATGCGCCCCTAACACCTTCTCGATCTCCATCTCGGCGTTGACGCAGCGGGAATAGATCGACAGGCAGGTGCCCTTGGCCGGAAAGCGGCTCTCGGTCTTCGACAGGCCGCGCTCGTGCCGCACCAGGTTCATCAGGTCGGCGGAATCCTCGCGGTCGTGGATGGTGAAGGCGGGATCGACGCCGATCCGCTCGGCATATTCGCGCAGCAGCCGGGCGCCGATGCCGTGGAACGTGCCGGCCCAGGTCAGCGCATCGCGCATGATCGCGGCATTGTTCTCGCCCAGCACCTTGCGGGCGATGCGCTCGACGCGTCCGGCCATCTCGGCGGCCGCGCGGCGCGAAAAGGTCATCAGCAGGATGCGACGGGGATCCGCGCCCGCGACGATCAGGTGCGCGACGCGATGCGCGAGCGTGTTGGTCTTGCCGGAGCCCGCGCCGGCGATGACGAGCAGGGGGGCGCCCACGGTCGTGCCTTCGGCCACGCCATGCTCCACGGCGCGGCGCTGCTCCGCATTGAGCGTGTCCAGATAGGTTGCCACGAATCGCCCCGGTGAAAGACCGAGAATCGGCGATCCGCTCACGAATCGCAATGCGGCTGGACGAAACCGCTGAGAACACCTAGGGAAAAGGCGGCCCAAAGTTCCAGCCCTGGAGCACACCGGCATGACCGAGCGCAAGCCCGGGTCCAGGCCCGAACAGTTCGAAATGCGGCGGTTGGAGTCGCTCAGCAATACCATCTTTGGTGTTGCCATGACGCTTCTGGCCTACGACCTGCCCAAGGCTGCGGTGTTCGCCAGCGCGCCCGACTGGAGCGACCTTGCCAAAGTCTATTCCGGCAAGCTCGCGGGCTTTGCGCTCAGCTTCATCATCGCCGGTCTGTTCTGGATCAGCCATCACCGGCGGCTGGCGCGTCAACCCGTGGGGAGCCGCGGGGTCGTGATCCTCAATCTGCTATTCCTGCTCTCGATCGTGCTGCTGCCGGTCACAAACGGCCTGTACATCAATTATACCATGAGCAGCGCCGTTGCCGTGCTCTACGGTCTGCACCTCACTGCCATTGCCGGCCTCAATGGCTGGCTGTGGTGGACGATCCTGGGCGGCTGGGGGCGTGAGACCATTGCCTCCCTGTTTCCGCTGCTCGTGTTCATTCCGGGCACGATCGTCGCGAGCTTTGCGCCTGGGGTCGCGCCCTTCCTGTGGTTCATTGCCTTCGGCGGGCTGCTGATCCGGCGCTTCTATGGACCGTTGGGCGAACCGAATGCATAGGTTTCGTCCTACTTGTCAGCTGCTGTCGCACCGAACCCATCGGCAGGCACGTAAAGCTTGACCGGGCGGATCTCATAGACCGCACTCGGATTGACCGCACGCAGCTTCCGCGCCGCCGCGATCGCCTCTTCATCGCTGTCGTATTCGACGAGATGGAAGCCGAGAAGCTGCTCTTTGGTCTCCGCAAACGGGCCGTCCAGCACGATGCCGGCACCGGGGCCGCGTAAGGTGCGGGCCTTTCTCGTGCCATCCAGGCGGGCGGCCGGTCCGAGGTGTCCGCTGGCCCTCAGGGGCGCCTGAACCTCGATGACTTTGGCCACGACAGCGGCGTCCTCCTGCGGCGTCCACGACAACAGCTCGTCTTCCACGTGGTAGGCCAGGATCGCGTAGAGCATCTTCACCTCGCTTGTTTTGGGCGCGCAGCCCGAAGGACGTATGATCGCGGCCGATGCCGACAATCCCGAAGGACCAAAATATTGCATCGCGCCTGCGCGACGAAACCATCCTGAAACCCGATTGCCGCCTTCGCCGGTGAACGCCGTCCGGAGACGCGGCGACTGATGGCCACAACAACGGTCGAATCTCATCGGAGGCGGCAATGTCGGGTCATACCATCAAGATCATTTGCGATGCACGGCGGGCAGGGAAGTCGGAGCCAGCCGATCTGCAGGATCAGGCGGGCCATCACCGCTATTACGGCAGCTCCGCCGAGAGCGGCGGCGAGCGCATCGTCGAAAGCCGCCGCGGCAAGCGCCCGTCGGTTCTCGCCATATTCGGGTTCTGAACCGGCGTTGTCACCGCGTGCTCAGGACCTGCTTGACGAGCGCCTCGCGTAGTGCCGCGAGCTCGCCGCTGGCTTCCATCTGCGCGATCACCCGCCCAACCTTCGGCACGAGGTCGCGGTGGCGCTCGTGCAAATAATGGTAGATGCTGATGCGCTCCAGCGGCGGGGAGAGCGGATATATCCTGGTCTGAAGATTGAGCTTGCGGACCGCGGCCAGCCCGCTGAAGAGGTCGGTGACCATCACGTCGAAACGATCGGCATCGAGCATCTTGATCATGCTCTCGAGGCTCGTGGTTGCCGTGACGCGGTCCATGCCGCGCGTGCCGGCTTCCGACGAGCCGACACCGCGGACGATGCCGATGCTGTAGTTCCTGATCGAATTCCAGCCATCCACGTCGAAATGGAGCCTGGTGGTGAACACCGCGGGTTCGATGTAGTTGATGGCCGGCGTGACCTGCAGCAGCGTCGGATAGTCGCGAGACAGCGTTCCGATCCGCTGGATTTCGCCGTCGACCTCGCCGGCGCTCGACAGCGCCAGCGCCCGCTTGCCGGGAACGTCCTCGAATTCGAGCTTGATGTTCAGCTTGGCGTAGACGGCCCGCAGCATCTCGCCGCCGACATACTGATCCGGGATGTCGGCGATCCGCGCCAGGCGGATCACCGACTGCGCGGAAGACGAGCCTGCTATGCACAGCGACAGGCAGATGACGAGTATCCGCCACATGGCGCCTCTCTGGTCGGTGCGCGCTACCACTGGCTTCGGGTGTTCGCACGATCTACCGAAGATGGCAGCCGCGCGGAGTCACAAAGGCCACCGAGTCGCCCGCATGCGGGCGACTCCGGATTTTCACCGATGTCATTCTAGCACGCGAGATGGTAGTTTGCGCTGATATCCTGCTGCTGGGCGCAAGATATGACCCCGCCGACCTCAGAGCGCCCAAGGGCCGACAGGATTGCAGCGCGCATCACGCGCTGAGGGAGTATCAAACCGCCGAATTGCGCGTGGTTGACCGGCTGGCCGGAGAGGGTGTCGCCGTATTCGGGGATGGGATGCATGGGCAACGCAGGTGAGAAGAAACCCGATCGCGGCCGTGCTGTTGCGCCGGCGGCTGCGAAGCATCTGACCGGCATCGGAGCCAACTTCACGCCCACGATGCTCGCGCCGCTGCTGTCGCGGATTTTCAACTGGTCGCGCAGCGGCATCGGGCCGCGCCTGCTTGCCGCCGTACTGCTGTTCTCCTCGATCGTGACCCTGACGCTGACCGCGCTCCAGCTCTATCTGGACTACGATCGCGAAGTCGGTCTGATCGAGACGCGGCTCGAGGAGGTCGGCCGCAGCACCACCGCGAGCCTCGGCGAGAGTCTGTGGAATCTCGACCAGAACCAGCTCAAGCTCCAGCTCGACGGCATCCTGCGGTTGCCCGATATCCGCGCCGCCGAGGTCCGCGAGATTGCCGATCGCCCCAATCCCATCCGTGTCGCCGTTGGTGAGCGAAGGAGCCGCTCGGTCGTGACGCGCGACTATCCGCTGACCTATACCGTGCAAGGGAGCGCGCGTACCATCGGCGTGCTCCATGTCGAGGCGACGCTGAGCGATGTCTACCAGCAATTGCTGCACCGGGCGCTGGTCATCCTGGCAACCCAGGCGGCAAAAACGTTCGTCGTCTCGCTGTTCATCATCTACATGTTCCATTTTCTGGTGACGCGGCATCTGGTCGCCATCGCCGAGTTCGTCAGCAAATACAGCCTGGCGAGGCCGCCGCCGCCGTTGCATCTGGAGCGACGGCCGCCCCACCATCCCGACGAACTGGACAAGGTGATCGAGGCTTTCAACGCCATGTGCACGAACCTCGAGCAGGCCTATGGCGAGTTGCGCGAGGCCAATGCCAATCTCGAGCGCGACCTGACCATCCGCCGGCGCGCCGAAGCGGACGCGCGCGCGAGCGAGGAGCGTTTCCGCGATTATGCGGAGACCGCATCCGATTGGTTCTGGGAGACCGGGCCGGACCACTGCTTCACCTACCTCTCCGACCGGGTGATCGCCTTCGGCATGGATCCCCAGGTACGGATCGGCACGCGCCGCATCGATACCGCGCTCGACCGCGAGACCGAGTCCGAGAAGTGGCGCGCGCACATGGCGACCCTCGACCGTCATGAGCCGTTCCGGAAGTTCGAGTATCGTGGGCGCGACACCACCGGGCGGATGCATCATTTTAGCGTCAACGGCAAGCCTGTCTTCGACGCCGACGGCCGCTTCCTGGGCTATCGCGGCTCGGCCACCGATCTCACCGCGCAGCACGAGACCGAGGAGCGGCTTCGCCAGTCCCAGAAGATGGACGCGATCGGCCAGCTCACCGGCGGCGTCGCGCACGACTTCAACAACGTGCTGACCGTCATCACCGGGACCATCGAGATCATCAAGGAGGAGCTTGCGGACAAGCCCCAGCTCGCAGCGATCGCCCAGCTGATCGACGATGCGGCCTCGCGCGGCGCCGAGATCACCTCGCAGCTCCTGACCTTCGCGCGGCGCCAGCCGCTGGAGCCGCGCGAGATCGACGTCAATGCCCTCGTGGTCGAGACGGCGAAGCTGTTGCGGCCGATCCTCGGCGAGCACGTCGAGATCGTGACCCGGCTTGCCGACGATGCGTGGCCGGCGATGGCCGACCCGTCGCAGCTTTCGTCGGCGATCGTCAATCTCGCCGTCAATGCGCGCGATGCGATGCCGGATGGCGGCAGGCTCACGCTCGAGACCGCAAACCGGGAGCTCGGCGGCAGCGGCGACGGCGATTCCGGCTCCTACGTCATGCTGGCCATCTCCGATACCGGCCACGGCATTCCGGCCGACATTCGCGATCGCGTATTCGAGCCGTTCTTCACCACCAAGGGGGTCGGCCGCGGCACCGGGCTCGGCCTCAGCATGGTCTACGGTTTCGCCAAGCAGACCGGCGGCACCGTCGCGATCGAGAGCGAGGAGGGGCACGGCACAGTGGTGCGGTTGTTCCTGCCGCAATCGGCGGGCGGGGCGGCGGCGAGGTCCGGGCCGGTTCAGGCGCCGGCGCCGGCGCGCGGGCACGAGACCATCCTGGTGGTGGAGGACGATCCGCTGGTGCAGGGCTACGTCATCGCCCAGCTCGGCAGCCTCGGCTATCGCACGCTCACCGCCGGCGACGGCGCAGCCGCGCTTGCGCTGGTCGATCAGGGTGCGACTTTCGATCTCCTGTTCACCGACATCATCATGCCCGGCGGCATGAACGGGCGGGAATTGGCCGAGGCTGTCAGGCTCCGCCGGCCGGACGTGCGGGTGCTCTACACGTCAGGTTATACCGACAACACCATTGTCCACGAGGGACATCTCGATCCCGGCGTGGCGCTGCTTCGCAAGCCCTACAGGAAGGCGGACCTGTCGCAGAAGATCCGGGAGATGCTCGCGGGCGAGGGGCCCGCCTGAGCGGCGCGCGATACCCCGGGAGAGGCGATCGGAGCAAAGAAAAGGCGCGGCGGGAGAACCCCGTCGCGCCCGATTTCTTGCTCGCTGGTCCAGGGCTGGAACCGCCCCGATGCCAAGCCTCGATAGTGCTTAGCGGGCGATCCCAGCGAGGTGACAGCGCTTGAGATAAGACACTGGATCACCTCCTTTCGTTGGTTTCGGGACACCCAATATAGGGCCAGAGCGCCTCGCCGTTAAGGGGGGCGTGCCCGAAAGCGGGAATAAGCCCATCCGCGAGGCGGGAAAGACCGGTCCGCAGCAGTTGAGACCGCCGCCCGGCCGTGTTAGGGAGCCCCTGTCGCGGGTGTAGCTCAATGGTAGAGCAGCAGCCTTCCAAGCTGAATACGAGGGTTCGATTCCCTTCACCCGCTCCAGCCGCCTCAGTGCCTTCGCATCCCGTTGCTTGCGGCAGGGTTTTCATCACGCAATATCTGCGGTCAGCTTGCTTCACCCGGGGGGCGACTCACGGGATGAAGATGAGTGCATCGCGTCGCCGGTGCCGCTGAACCTCGGAGACTTCCGCCATGTATCTCGGCATCGATCTCGGCACCTCCGCGGTCAAGACGGTTCTCGTCGACGGCGTCCAGCGCGTGATTGCAAGCGAGAGCCGGGCATTGACGATCGACTCGCCGCGATCGGGCTATTTCGAGCAGGATCCTGCGCAGTGGATCGCGGCGACCTTTGCGACGCTCGATGCCTTGAGGGCGTCGCACGGACAAGAGCTGGCGGCGGTCGAAGGCATCGGGTTGTCCGGCCAGATGCATGGTGCGACGCTGCTCGATGCGAGCGACACGCCGCTCCGGCCTTGCATTCTCTGGAATGACGGGCGCTCCGCCGCGGAGTGCCGCCTTCTGGAGCAGCGCTGGCCTGCCTTGCGTGCGACGACCGGCAACAAGGCGATGCCCGGTTTCACGGCGCCCAAGCTGCTCTGGATCGCCACGCACGAGCCCGAGATCTTTGCGGCAACGCGACGCGTCCTGATGCCCAAGGCGTATCTCCGCCTGGTGCTGTCAGGCGAGGCGATCGAGGACGTCTCGGACGCTTCCGGATCGCTGTGGCTCGACGCTGCGCGCCGAGATTGGTCGGATGCGGCGTTGGCCGCGACCGGCCTGTCGCGCGCGCACATGCCGCGCCTGGTCGAAGGGTGCGCGCCTGCGGCCAGACTGCGCGGCGAGCTAGCGCAGCGCTGGGGCATGGTTCGGCGGCCGATGATCGCGGGCGGCGCCGGCGACAATCCCGCAGGTGCCATCGGTATCGGCGCGATCAAGCCGGGCACGGCGTTCATCTCGCTGGGGACATCTGGCGCGTTGCTGGCGCCGAGCGACCACATCGCCGCCAATCCCGACCGTGTGGTCCATACGTTCTGCCATTCCATCCCCGGCATGTGGATTGAGGCCGGTGCGATCCTCTCGGCGGCCTCCTGTCTGGCCTGGGCCGCGCGCCTGTTCGGCGTCTCTGAAGCCGAGCTGCTGGGGCCACTTGGGGCCTGCCCGCAGGCGCCGTCTCCGGTAAACTTTTTGCCTTATCTCGCGGGCGAGCGAACGCCGCACGACGATCCCATCGTGCGCGGCATGCTCGACGGCTTGAGCCACGGCACCGATCGCACGGCGATCGTGCAGGCCGTGCTGGAAGGCGTTGGCTTTGCGCTCGCGGATTGCCGGGACGCGCTTGGTGATGCCGGCATCGCGGTGACGGAAGCTGACGTCATCGGCGGCGGGTCGCGATCGCGGTTCTGGCTGGCAGTGCTTGCCAGCATCCTGAATATTCCGATCCATCGTTTCGCCGACGGGGAAACCGGCGCCGCGTTCGGTGCGGCAAGATTGGGGCGGCTTGCTGTCACCGGTGAGGCAATCGAAGCCGTCTGCACGCCACCGCGCCGCGTCGAAACTCTCGAGCCTGATCGCGCGCTGGTTAACGCGTATGCGGCGCGGCGTCCCGCCTGGCGCGAACTGTATCGGCCGCGCCACTAGCATCGCTTTGCGTCTGCATTTCTGTCTGTTCGCTGTTGCCCTGTGCTGCGGCCTTTTGTTTAATGTGCGGACCGCAAACGAACGGCGGACATGGAAATGCATTGTGCGGGGGAGGCACGATGAACGATCCGATCCTCGAGATGCGGGGAGTTTCAAAATCCTTTTTCGGCATCAAGGCGCTGCGCGCGGTCGACCTGACGGTCTATGCCGGCGAGGTTCACGCCTTAATGGGCGAGAACGGAGCCGGCAAATCGACCCTCATGAAGATCCTGTCGGGTGCCTACCGGCCGGATCCGGGTGGAGAAATCCGCATCGAGGGCAAGCCGGTGCGGATCGAAGGTCCGCTCGGCGGCCGTGCCGCCGGCATCTCGATCATCTATCAGGAACTGTCATTGGCCCCCAATCTGAGCGTTGCGGAGAATATTTATCTCGGCCGCGAGATTTCGCGTTCAGGTTTGCTGGCACGGGGCGCCATGCGCGAGGGCGTTGGTCCGATCTTGGAGCGGCTGGGGGCGGACTTCCTGCCGTCGACCTTGGTGGCCCATCTCTCGATGGGCCAGCGTCAGCTTGTCGAGATCGCGCGCGCGCTGCACGCGCGATCGAAAATCCTGATCATGGACGAGCCGACCACCGCGCTGTCAGCCGGCGAGAGCGAGCGGTTGTTTGCGCTGATCCGTCAGCTCCGCGCCGAGGGACTCGCCATCATCTACATCTCGCACCGCATGGACGAGGTCTATGCGCTCGGCGACCGCGTGACCGTGCTGCGCGACGGCCGTCTGGTCGGCTCGCTCGACAAGCAGGACATCCGCGCCGACGCCATCGTCCGCATGATGGTCGGGCGCGACGTCTCGTCTTTTTACAAGAAGGACCATGATCCCAACGCCGGGAAGGGACATCCCGTGCTCACCGCGATCGACATGGCCGACGGGCGACGCGTCAAGGGCTGCTCGCTCACGGTGCACGCGGGCGAGGTGGTGGGGCTTGCCGGCCTGATCGGGGCCGGCCGCACCGAGCTTGCGCAACTGATCATCGGCGCCGCCCCGAAGATCTCGGGCCGTCTGGAACTCGAGGGCCAGCCAATCGACATCCGCACGCCCGGCGAAGCGCTCGAGGCGGGCATTGCCTATCTGACCGAGGACCGGAAGGCGCTCGGTCTGTTTCTCGACATGTCGTGCCTGGACAACATCAATCTCGCGGTGCTGGGGCGCGATGCCAAGCTCGGCTGGTTCCTGGACCGCGACAAGGCGCGCGAGCGCGCAGACAGGGCTTTCGTAGGGCTCAGCATCCGCGCCGCCAATGTCGGCGCGCCCGCAGGTGGTCTCTCCGGCGGCAACCAGCAGAAGCTTCTGCTGTCGCGGCTTCTCGCCATTGCGCCAAAGGTCCTGATCCTGGATGAGCCGACGCGCGGCGTCGACGTCGGCGCCAAATCGGAGATCTATTCGATCATCGACAATCTCGCCAAGGTCGGCACCGCGATCCTCGTCATCTCGTCCGATCTGCCTGAAATCATCGGCATCTGCGACCGCGTCCTGGTGATGCGGTCAGGACTCATCGCGGGTGAGGTCGTACGCGGCCCGGCTTCGCCATTGACACAGGAAGACATCATGGCGCTTGCCACTGGGATGGAGCATCTCGATGCCTGACAATGCTGCCTCGAAGGCTCAGCCCGCACCTACGGCAACCAATGGTGCTGCCGCGGAGACCAAACGCCAGCGGGTGAGGGTCCTGATCAGCGCACTCGGCATGCTGCCGGTGCTGTTGATCCTCTGCATCGGTTTCCATTTTCTGTCCGAAGGCCGTTTCTTCACCGGTCAGAATCTCGGCATCGTCCTCCAGCAGGCGGCCGTCAATACCGTGCTCGCTGCCGGTATGACCTTTGTCATTCTCACCGGCGGCATCGACCTGTCGGTCGGCTCGATCCTGGCGGCCTCGGCGATGGCGGGCCTGACAATTTCGAAACTGCCGGAACTGGGCGCGCTGTGGCTGCCGGTCGCCGTCCTCACCGGCCTCGGATTCGGCGTCGTCAACGGCGCGCTGATCGCGCTCTTGCGCCTGCCACCCTTTATCGTCACGCTGGGCTCGCTCACCGCCGTGCGCGGCCTGGCGCGGCTGCTCGGCGCCGACACCACGGTTTTCAATCCGTCCATTCCCTACGCTTTCATCGGCAACGGTTCGCTGACGCTCGTGCCCGGCGTCGCATCGATCCCGTGGCTCTCGGTGATCGCTCTGCTCGTCATCTTTGTCTCGTGGCTCGTGCTGCGCCGGACCGTGCTCGGCGTGCACATCTATGCGGTCGGCGGCAATGAAAGCGCGGCGCGGCTTGCCGGCATCAAGGTCTGGGCCGTCCTGATTTTCGTCTATGGCGTGTCGGGCTTGCTGGCGGGATTAGGCGGCGCCATGCAGGCGGCGCGGCTCTATGCGGCCAACGGCTTGCAGCTCGGCCAAAGCTACGAACTCGACGCCATCACCGCAGTCATCCTCGGCGGCACGTCTTTCGTCGGCGGCATCGGTTCGATCTGGGGGACGCTGATCGGCGCGCTGATCATCGCCGTGCTCTCGAACGGCCTGATCCTCGTCGGCGTCTCCGACATCTGGCAATATGTGATCAAGGGCCTGGTGATCATCGGCGCGGTGGCGCTCGACCGCTATCGGCTGCAAGGCTCCGCCAGAACCTAAAAAAGGCTCCGCCAGAACTTGAGAGGGCTCCGCCGGAACCTGAAGGAATCAGGACGTCATGCGAAATTCCGTTGCGGCAACTGGTCTGCCGTGCCGGGTTTGAAGACAGACCAGGGAGGAAGCAAATGTTGAAGACGATCTCGCTCGCCGGCGCCGCGATGGCGCTCGCCCTGACCACCACGCCATCCTCTGCCAAGGAGCTCAAATCGATCGGCGTCTCGTTGGGGTCGATGGGCAATCCGTTCTTCGTGGCGCTATCGAAGGGCGCCGAGTTCGAGGCCAAGAAGACCAATCCCAACGTGAAGATCACCACCGTCGGCTTCGAATACGACCTCGGCAAGCAGGTGACGCAAATCGACAATTTCATCGCCGCCGGCGTCGACCTGATCCTGCTCAACCCCGGCGATCCCAAGGCGATCGGGCCTGCGATCAAGAAGGCCCAGGCGGCGGGCATCGTCGTCGTCGCGGTCGACACCGCGGCCGAGGGCGCCGATGCCACCGTGACCACCAACAACGTCCAGGCCGGCGAGATCTCCTGTCAGTACATCGTCGACAAGCTCGGCGGCAAAGGCGACGTCATCATCGAGAACGGACCGCAGGTCTCCGCGGTGATCGACCGCGTCACCGGCTGCAAGAACGTCTTTGGGAAGAATCCGGGCATCAAGGTTCTGTCCAGTGATCAGGACGGCAAGGGCTCGCGCGAAGGCGGTCTTACCGTTGCGCAAGGCTATCTGACGCGCTTTGCCAAGATCGACGCCATCTTCGCCATCAACGATCCGCAGGCGATCGGCACCGATCTTGCGGCGAAACAGCAAAACCGCAGCGGCATCATCATCACCTCGGTCGACGGCGCACCCGACATCGAGGCCTCGCTCAAGGATCCGGCATCGCCGCAGATCCAGGCGTCAGCCTCGCAGGATCCGTTCTTCATGGCGCGGCGCGCCGTGCAGATCGGCGTCGGCATCCTCAACGGGCAGAAGCCGGCCTCGACCGTCGAACTGCTGCCGTCGAAGCTCGTGACCCGCGACAATATCAAGGACTACAAAGGCTGGACCTCGGATCGTTCGCAGTAGGGCAGACTGCGAAGGGCGGCGATCCCTCTGATGGGTCGCCGCCCCCTTTGCCTGACGCTTGTTGGATCGCTCGCTTCAACGCGGGAATGCTCGGAAAGAGAATAGAGTCGTAGTGGGTTGACCCCGCCGGACGATATGTCAGAGAGGGGACAGGTTTTGCCTGGAGCTTGACACAAGCCCGCTGGGGCACTTTGGGAGCATTTGTGGATATGGCTGAGCGCGTCGCTCTCATCACCGGTGTGACCGGGCAGGACGGGGCTTATCTCGCCGAGCATTTGCTGTCGCTCGGCTATGTCGTGCACGGCATCAAGCGGCGCTCGTCCTCGTTCAACACCGCGCGCGTCGATCACCTCTACCAGGACCCGCATGTCGGCAACGTGCCGTTCCTGATGCATTACGGCGACATGACGGATTCGACCAACCTGATCCGCCTGGTGCAGCAGATCCGCCCGACAGAGATCTACAATCTCGCCGCGCAGAGCCACGTCGCCGTCAGCTTCGAGAGCCCGGAATACACCGCCAACGCCGATGCCATCGGCGTGCTGCGCCTGTTGGAGGCGATCCGCATCCTCGGCATGGAGAAGGAGACGCGGTTCTACCAGGCCTCGACCTCCGAGCTCTACGGCCTGGTGCAGGAGATCCCGCAGAAGGAGACCACGCCGTTCTATCCGCGCTCGCCTTATGGCGTCGCCAAGCTCTATGGCTACTGGATCACGGTGAACTACCGCGAAGCCTACGGCATGTTTGCGAGCAACGGCATCCTGTTCAACCATGAGAGCCCGATCCGCGGCGAGACCTTCGTCACCCGCAAGATCACCCGCGGTGTGGCCCGGATCGAGCTTGGGCTGGAGCAGACGCTCTATCTCGGCAATCTCGAGGCCAAGCGCGACTGGGGCCATGCCAAGGACTATGTCGAGGGCATGCACATGATCCTGCAGGCCGACAAGCCCGACGATTTCGTGCTCGCCACCGGCGAGACGCGCTCGGTCCGCGAGCTGGTCGAGCTGTCCTTTGCCCAGGTCGGCCGCCGCATCGAATGGCGCGGCAAGGGTGTGGACGAGACCGGCGTCGATGCCAAGAGCGGCAAGATCGTGGTGAGGATCGACCCGACCTATTTCCGCCCGACCGAGGTCGACCTCCTCGTCGGCGACGCCAGCAAGGCGCAAAAGGTGCTCGGCTGGAAACCGAAGCGGAGCTTTGCGCAGCTCGTCGAAGAGATGATGGCGGGCGACTTGGCCGAGGCCAAACGAGATATTGCGAATGGCAAGCGTACCGTTTGAGCTCGAAGGCAAGAGCGTCTACGTCGCCGGCCATCGCGGCATGGTCGGCAGCGCCATTGTGCGCCGGCTGGCGCGGGAGAACGTGAAGCTCGTCACCGTCGAGCGGCGCGAGGTCGATCTCTGCAACCAGGCGGCCGTGTTCGACTGGTTCGCAAAGATGCGGCCGCAGGTGATCTTCCTCGCCGCCGCCAAGGTCGGCGGCATCGTCGCCAACAACACGCTGCGCGCCGAGTTCATCTACGACAACATCGCGATCGCCGCCAACGTGATCCACGCCGCGCATCTGAACCGGGCCGAGAAGCTGATGTTCCTCGGCTCATCCTGCATCTATCCGAAGCTGGCGCCGCAGCCGCTGCGCGAGGATGCCGTGCTCACAGGCCCGCTGGAGCCGACCAACGAGCCTTATGCCATCGCCAAGATCGCCGGGATCAAAATGGCGGAGGCCTATCGCAGCCAATATGGCAGCGACTTCATCAGCGTGATGCCGACCAATCTCTACGGCCCCGGCGACAATTATCACCCTGAATTGAGCCATGTGGTCGCGGCGCTGATCCGGCGCTTTCATGAGGCGAAGCTATCGGGCGCCAGGACCGTCGCGGTCTGGGGCACCGGCACGCCGCGGCGCGAGTTCCTCTATGTTGACGACATGGCCGATGCCTGCGTGCACCTGATGAAGACCTACTCCGGCAGCGAGCTGATCAACATCGGCACCGGCGAGGACATCGCCATTGCCGAGTTCGCGCGCGTGGTCGCCGAGATCGTCGGCTATCGCGGCGAGATCTTCTTCGACACCTCGCGTCCCGACGGCACACCGCGCAAGCTGCTCGACATCAGCCGCCTCGACAAGCTCGGCTGGCGGGCGACGACATCGCTTCACGACGGATTAAGGCTCGCTTATGAAGCCTATCTTGCGGCCACACCGCTCCCTGCCTGATATTGAGGCCTTCAGGAAGCGGCTATCTGCTCGATCTATTCCCTGTGGTCTTCGATTTCGGCGGCGACCTGTCCGTAGTTCAACAGGGCGACGAGGGTCGTTCCGCCCAGGATGTTGCCGAGCAGGGTCGGCAGGAAGAAATCCAGAGCATATTGGGCCAGTGACGCCCGGCCGCTTTGCACCAGGAAGGCGCATTCGACCGAGCCCGCGATGATGTGCGCAAACTGGCCGAGCGCGACCACATAGGTCATCACCACGATGATGTGCGCGCGCGAGCCCTTGGTGGCTGGAAGCAGCCACGCCATCAGGGCGATCAGCCAACCGGCAAAGATCCCGCGGACCAAAGTCGTGGTGAACGTCCCCTCGATGGTGTGGCGGCTGAGATCGACGAAGGCGTCCGCGATGCGCGGCTCGAAGATGCTGGTATGGGCGAGCACGGATCCGACCGCCCAAGTGCCAGCGATGTTGGAAGCCAGAACGAGAGCCCACAGCTTGAGCACGCTGCCCAGGGTGGCGAGATCCCTGTTGTGCAGCAGCGGTAGGATCGGCGTCAATGTGTTCTCGGTGAAGAGCTGCTGCCGTCCCAGCACCACCACAAGGAAACCGACGGTGTATCCGAGCGGGGCCACCAGGCGGCGCGTCGCCTCGTCCGAGATCAGCGCGTGAAACTCGCCCTGCACGATCAGCGACAAGCCCATCGAAAGGCCAGCAGCGAGGCCGGACAACAGGATCGCCCACCATCGCCGCTCCAGCTCCTGCTCACCCTCGGCGCGGATCGTCTCATGGATCAGGGCGGCGTTCGGCCGGCTCTGGGATTCGATCTGCTCGGTCTGGCGTTGCGAGACCCCGTCGAGCTTGGAGGCTGGATTGAAAGAGGCGCCGTCGCCGGGTTGGTCCACTCTCTTGTCTCCGGAAATGGTGGCCGATCTCAAGGCGGCGAAGCTCGCTGGGTTCCTGTGTGTATCTAGTCTGTTCATGCGTTTTGCAGCGCAGGGAGGCTAGGAACCTTCGTTGCAAGCAGGAGTTGGCCGCACGGGCAGGACGAAAAGTCACACGAGGCCGTCAGTGCAAGACATCGTGCGCGTGCGCTCGACCGCGCAAATCGCGGGTCATCCCATTCATCCGATGCTGGTGCCGATCCCGATCGCGTGCTTCATCGGCGCCCTCTTGACCGACATCACCTATGTCGTGTCCGCCGAGATCATGTGGGCGGATTTCTCCGCCTGGCTCCTCCTCGTCGGAGTCATCTTCGGCGTGCTGGCTGCGATCGCCGGCCTGACCGACTTCCTTGGCAATCGCCTCGTGCGCGCGCAGGCGCCGGCTTGGCCGCATCTGATCGGCAACGTGGTGGCGATGATCCTTGCGATCATCAATGCGCTGGTTCACACGCGCGACGCCTGGACTTCGGTATGGCCATGGGGGCTCGTACTTTCGGTGCTCACCGTGCTTGTCCTGCCGGTCACCGGCTGGCTCGGCTGGGCCATGGTGTACCGGCACGGCGTGGGGGTTGCGCGATGATAACCTTTGCTACACGCGCGCTGTTGTCCGTTTCGCTCCTGGGCCTGCTCGCCGGCTGCAATGACGGCAGCGGCGATCCCAATGCCCAGATCGGCGCCAATCCGGTCCTCCCCGATATCCAGCAATATCTGTTGCCGCCGATGCACATCGCCCGCATCGTTGGCTGGAAGAAGGACGAGACGCCTGATGTCGCGCAAGGTTTGCAGGCCAAGGCGTTCGCGACCGGCCTGCAGCATCCGCGCTCGCTCTACGTGTTGCCCAACGGCGACGTGCTGGTGGTCGAGTCCAAGGCGCCGAAAGCCGCCGCGATCAAGCGGCCCAAGGAGATCGTGATGGGCTTCATCGAATCCTGGGCGACCTCCGGCGGCGACACCGGCGACAGCAATCGCATCACATTGTTGCGCGATACCAATGGCGACGGTGTGCCTGATACGCAGAGCGTATTCCTCGACCACCTCAACTCGCCGTTCGGCGTGGCGCTGGTCGGCAACGATCTCTATGTCGCCAATACCGATGCCATCGTCAAATATCCCTACACCGAAGGCGACACCAAGATCACTGCGCCGGGCACGGTGCTGACCCCGCTGCCGGGCGGGCCGATCGACCACCACTGGACCAAGAGCCTCGTGGCGAGCCCCGATGGTTCGAAGCTCTATGCGGGCGTCGGCTCCAACAGCAACATCACCGAGAACGGCATGGAGGCCGAGCACAATCGCGCCGATATCCTCGAGGTCGATCGCGCCAGCGGCCGCTGGCGAATCTTTGCCGGTGGCCTGCGCAATCCGAACGGTCTCAGCTTCGAGCCGCAGACCGGCGCGCTGTGGACCGTGGTGAACGAGCGCGACGAGCTCGGGCCCGATCTCGTGCCTGACTACATGACCTCGGTGAAGGACGGCGGCTTCTATGGCTGGCCCTACAGCTATTACGGCCAGCACGTCGATCCCCGCGTCAAGCCGCAGCGGCCGGATCTGGTCGCCAAGGCGATCGTCCCCGATTATGCGCTGAGCTCGCACGTCGCCCCGCTCGGACTTGCGTTCTCCAGCGGCAGCACTCTGCCTGATGCCTATCGGCACGGCGCCTTTGTCGGCGAGCATGGCAGCTGGAACCGGCAGGTTCTGAACGGCTACAAGGTCGTGTATGTGCCGTTCACCGACGGCAAGCCGAGCGGTCCCGCACAGGACGTCGTCACCGGTTTCCTCAACAAGGACAACCATGCGCGCGGCCGGCCTGTCGGCGTTGCCATCGACAAATCAGGCGCGCTGCTGGTGGCCGATGACAGCGGCAATACGGTGTGGCGGGTGACGGCCGCGCATCCGCAGGTCACGCAACGATAGGAGAGGGATGATGGGCCTTGCCCAATACGCGATCGTACCGGTCCAGGACGAGTGGGGCGTGCTGCACGACGGTGACGTCAAAAGCAAGTACGCCACCAAGGAAGCGGCATTTGAATCCGCGGTGGCCGCTGCCTCGCTGGCACTACGCCAGGGGCACGAGATTCATCTCAGCGTGCCCGGGCGTGAGGCCGGCGAGAACGCGCTCGGAATCTAGCCGCGTCACACGATCAGCCGGCCGCGCCGCCGGGCGATTCCAATCGTCACCTCGGCGCCGGCATTGAAGTCGAGACGGTCGGCTTCAACGCCGTCACTGAAGATCACGCCGTTCTCCGCCATCAATGAGCGGATGCGCAGCCGCTCCTCCGAGATGAGGCGGCCGCAGACGAGATTGGTCTGCGAGTAGCGGCTCGGGAAGGGCTCACGCACGGCGAAACGCAGCTCCGCGGCGTCCCAGGGCAGGGCGTCGTAGTCGCCCGGCGAGGAGGGCTGACCAAAGCTTCCGGCGATGGCCAGGGACCCGGTGACGATGCTCTTGAACCAGGCGGTCGATCCGAGCCCGGTCGAGACGATCAGCCCGCTCGAGGATTGCCGCTCCGTGGTTCCACCGGCCGCGATCTCGTAGATCGCCGAGACGTGCGTGCGGGTGCCGATGAAGAGGTCGTTGACGGCATGAAGTGCCTGCCCATCGCCAAGCCTGGCCTCCGCCATCGTCACGGCCTGGCTGTTGCGCTTGTCGGCGGCGACCTCCGGCAAAAGTTTTGCGAGATCGCGCGGCGCGAAGGGCAGCAGGATTCCGTCGTAGCGCGCTGGATCGGGATTGAGTCCGATCAACGGATGGCCATCGAGATATTTCATCGTGTTGGCCACGACGCCGTCCTGGCCGAGCGCGACGACGATGTCATCGGGCGCAAAGATGAAGTTGGGCAGGAAGCCGCGCTCGATCACCTGATAGCGCCCCCATTGCTCCAGCACTTGCAGCGTCGCGTGCCGCTGCGCCTGATAGACCTCGTGCTCGCGCTCATAGTCGGAGAAGTCGGCGCCGAGATGCTCGACGTAGAAGCGCGCCTGTGCCGCTGTCAGGTAACGCGCGACCAGGTCCTCCAGCCTGGTCTTGCGCGTCACCAGCACGATCTTGCGGTCATTGGCGGCGGACATTGGCGACCTCCGGCTTCGGCTTCTCGATCAGCTGGCTCAGCAGGTCGGGCGAGACGTTGAGCTGGCCGATCTTCTCGGCCTTCTCGGCGATGCCGGAGAAGGCTTGCGCGATCAGCTGACCCGGCTGCATGCCGGCGGCGGCGAGCGCCTGGATCACGCGGGTGTCGACGCCCTCGAAGATCTTCATCAGCGCGCCGACGCGATAGGCCTCGGCATCGGCCAGCGTGCGGGTATTCTCGGCGTTCAGGCCGACGAAGTCCTTGCGCTTGCCTTCCAGCACGATATCCGCAGCCATGCCGGCCTGGCGCAGCTCGTTGCGCTTGGCGGCAACGCTCGCCTCGGCGTCCATCTGCGTCTCGCGGATCGAGCGCTTCTTCTGCTCGACCGCAATCTCGGTGTCGAGCTCGCTTTCGCGGATGGCGCGCTCCTGTTCGACGGCGAAGTTGCGCCGCGCGAAGATCGCCTCGTCCGCGTTCTTCAGGATTGCCTCGCGCGCCTGCGCCTCCAGCGCCTTGGCGGTATCGGGCGTCGGCTTGATGCCGCGGATCGATACGCCCAGGATTTCGAGGCCGAGGGCTTCGATGTCGGCGCGTCCCTGCAAACCTCCCGCGATGATCTCGGCGATGCGGTCGGACTCCTGGAGCGCGTCCTTCAGCGTCAGCTCCTTGATCGCCTGCTGGGCGAGCACCTCGACCGTGCCGAGGATGCGTTCGGGGAGCTTCTCGGGATCGTCGGTCTCGTAGGTCTTGCCGTCGGGCTTCAGGGTGAAGTTGAGCATCGAGGCCGCCTTCCTGGGCTCGCTGACGCGATAGGTGACGTGACCCTGGACAGTCAGCGTCTGAAAGTCGCGCGCGATCTGCTGGAAGATGAAAGACGCGTCGCGGCTGCCCACGGGCACGGCGACGAGCGTGGTCACCGGGGCGTAGTACAGCGCGGAGAGGCCGGTGCCCTCGGCAACGACGGCGCCGGCGCGATACTTCATCAGATAGGTGGTGGGCTGGGCCTTGATGAATCGGATGCCCAACATGGCTGCCTCCAAATGGCTGTAAGTTGGTCTGAGCAACTAAGTAAGTTGGACTGTACAACTAACTATGCTACTGTCAAGGCCGAACAGGGGAGGCTGCCGATGGCGGGCAAGGATCTGGCCGAAGGGCCTGGAAGATCAACACAATTGGATTTCCCGCGGCCCCTGACCACGGTCGACGTCGTGATCTTTGCGATTCTCGACGACCAGCTTCAGGTGCTGTTGGTGCAACGTCCGGCGGGAGAAGGCGAACCGTTTCCACTGGGCCTGGCGCTGCCGGGTGGTTTCGTCGACGTCGCCAAAGACCGCGATCTGGCGGCCTGTGCGGTGCGCAAGCTGAAGGAGAAGACCGGGGTCACCAGCCCTTATCTCGAGCAGCTCGGCAGCTGGGGAAGCGCGACGCGCGATCCGCGCGGCTGGTCGGCGACACACGCCTATTTCGCGCTAATCCCGGCCGACGCAAGTGAGCTCACCAGCGATGCGCGCTGGTGTCCGATTCAAGGCGGAAGGCTGAAGGAGAAGCTCGCCTTCGACCACGGCGAGATCCTGGCCACCGCGATCCGGCGCCTGCGCAACAAGGTGGAGTACACCTCGCTGCCCGCTTACCTGATGCCGGTGGAATTCACGCTGCCCGATCTGCAGCGCGTCTACGAGATCGTGCTTGACCGTCCGCTGGAGAAGAGCGCCTTCCGCACCAGGATCCTGTCCGCCGACATGATCGAGCCGGTCGCGAAGATGCGGCGTGGCCCGAACCGGCCGGCGCAGCTCTATCGCCTGAAGAAGGGCAGGGAGCCCGTCTATTTCGTGCGGACGTTCAATCCACCGGAATAAGATCGCGCGGCGCCGTGACCGCCGCGGGTTTGCGGCCATGGTCGCTACACGCCCCTCCATAACATCATGTTAGGTTTATCGCATAACTGGGTAATTGTGTTAGCCCGGCGAAAGCCTATTGTCGTCTCGCTCAAGACACCGACCGGCAGTGCCAAGCGCGCGCGGAGCTCCGCGGAAGCGTCCGGGGATTGCTGTCCAATTGTTCAACGAAGCCCGCCAACGGGACGTCAACAAACAACAGATCGGGAGGAAGTTTTCTGTGGCTACGACGCGCGCGACCCATGACATGAGTCAGTCCAGGAAGGCTGCCGCAAGCGGCTGGATCGGGTCGGCTCTCGAATATTATGATTTCTTCATCTACGCGACTGCGGCATCGCTGATCTTCCCGCAGATCTTCTTCCCGTCGGACAATCCAACTGTCGCGATCGTCGCATCGCTTGCGACCTATGGCGTCGGCTATGTGGCGCGCCCGATCGGTGCCTTCGTGCTCGGACATTGGGGCGACACCCATGGCCGCAAGACCATTCTCCTCGTCTGCATGTTCCTGATGGGGCTCTCGACCATGGCCGTCGGCGTCCTGCCGACTTATCAGCAGGTCGGCATTCTTGCGCCGATCCTGCTCGTGATCCTGCGCCTGGTGCAGGGCTTTGCCGTCGCCGGCGAAATCTCCGGCGCGAGCTCGATGATCCTGGAGCATGCGCCGTTCGGTCGCCGCGGCTTCTTTGCAAGCTTTGCCCTGCAGGGCGTGCAAGCCGGGCAGATTTTGGCGGCCGCCGTGTTTCTGCCGCTGGCGGCCTATATGCCGACGGAAGCTTTCAACAGCTGGGGCTGGCGCATTCCCTTCCTGCTCAGCTTCTTCGTCATTGTCGCAGGCTACATCATTCGCCGCGAGGTCGACGAGACGCCTGCGTTTGCGCGAGAGGAGAGCCGGGGAGAAACGCCGCGGGCTCCGGTCGTCCAGGCGATCAAGCTGAGCTGGCCCGACATGCTCAGGGTCATCTGTATGGCGCTGATGAACGTCATCCCGGTGGTTGCGACCATCTTCGGTGCGGCCTACGCGGTCCAGCCGGCCTACGGCATCGGCTTTGCCAAGGACGTTTATCTGTGGATCCCGGTCCTCGGAAACATGGTGGCCGTGTTCGTCATTCCCTTCGTCGGCCATCTCTCCGACAGGATCGGTCGCAAGCCTCCGATCATCGTCGGCGCGCTGCTGTCCGGCTTGCTCGCCTTCCTCTATCTCTATGCCATCAGCGTCAGGAACGTGCCGCTGGCGATCCTGGTCTCGCTGTTGATGTGGGGCGTCGTTTATCAGGGCTATAACGCGATCTTCCCGAGCTTTTATCCGGAGCTGTTCCCGACGCGCACCCGCGTATCGGCAATGGCGATCTCGCAGAACATCGGGACGACCATCACGGCCCTGCTGCCGGCTCTGTTTGCGACCGTGGCGCCTCCCGGCTCGGCCAACATTCCAATGACGGTGGGGGCGATCGCCTTCGGCATCACTGTTATCGCGGCGCTTGCGGCGGTCACGGCCCGGGAAACCTATCGGGTCCACATCGACGATCTCGGCAATCCCGCGGCAGTTCCTATGGCACGAGCCGACTACGAGCGGCAGCGCGCAGACACGGCGAATAGTGCTGCTGCGGTTCAGACCTGACCTGTACAGGAGGAGCAGTGCCGCTGCGATGATGTTCGCAGCGGCAGCGGTTCGCTGTATAGTTTGTCTCCGGGTAGAAGTTTCGTGCGCGTCAGCGCGATCATGATGAGGTTGCAGGATGAACCCCGCTGTAGTTGCCGTCGCCATCACCGGCTCCGTGCCGCGCAAGAAGGACAATCCGGCGGTGCCGATCTCGCCGGCCGAACAGATCGAATCGACGCACCAGGCCTTCGAGGCCGGCGCCACACTCGCGCATATCCATGTGCGAAACGACGACGAGTCGCCTTCGTCCGACCCCGAGCGTTTCGCCCTGGTGCAGCAGGGGATCGTGAAGCATTGTCCTGGGATGATCGTGCAGTTCTCGACGGGGGGGCGCGGCCGTGATCCCTCGGCGCGCGGATCGTCGCTCTATCTGAAGCCCGACATGGCCTCGCTCTCCACCGGGTCGGTGAACTTTCCGACTATCGTCTACGAGAACAGCGCCGCTCTGGTCGAGACGCTCGCCACAGGCATGAAGGCAAATGGCATCCGTCCGGAGATCGAGATCTTCGATTTGTCGCATCTGCACGGCGCCCGCCGCCTGATCGAGGCGGGGCTGATCGATGCGCGTCCGCACGTGCAGTTCGTCATGGGCGTCAAGAACGCGATGCCTGCCGACGAGCATGTGCTCGACATCCTCTTGGCCGAGCTCAGGCGGTTGATCCCGAAGGCGACGTGGACCGCGGCCGGAATCGGCCCCTATCAAGCCGAGGTCATGGACTGGGCCCTGGCGCGCGGCGCCGATGCGGTTCGCACCGGGCTCGAGGACAATATCAGGATCGACAAGACGCGCCTTGCCGCGAGCAATGCCGAGCTCGTGACCATCGCCGCTGAAGCCGTCACGCGCCACGGCCGCCGCGTCGCTGCCGCGGCCGAAGCACGATCCCTGCTCGGGGTCGCCGGGTAGGGCGAACCGTCCTGCGCCTGACATCCGCCTGACATGCTCCTGGCTGCCTTCTGCCATTCGGCGCTCGGAGTTCCCGCCTGTTGAGTCCAAGGGTAAGACAGCGGCTCACAGGCGTGATCGGCGCCTGCCGGGCAGGCGACGGCTGGAATGCGGTTTTTGAAATCTGACAGCAGGCTCATCGGGGTCCTGCTGGTGCTTGCGATCACCCAACTGATTGGATGGGGTACGATCGGCCTTCCGGCCGTGATCGGCCGCGACCTCGGGGCCGATCTCGGCATGAGCCTGCCGGCGGTGTTCGCGGGCAGCTCGGTGCTCTACGTCACCATGGGCCTGTGCGCGCCCTGGCTTGCCAAGGCCTTTGCGCGGCACGGTGCGCGCAGGGTGATGATGGTGGGCACTGTCGTTTCTGCGCCGGGGTTTGTCGTCCTGTTTTTCGCACGCGAGCCGGTTCTCTATTTCGCCGGCTGGATGATTCTCGGCATGGGCGGCAGCGCCACCTTGTCGACCGGCGCCTATATCTTGCTGAACGAAGTGGTCGGACGCGGCGCCAAGAATGCCATTGGCGCCTTGATGCTGGTGACCGGCCTCTCCAGCAGCATCTTCTGGCCGACCACCTCGTTCCTCAGCGGCCTGCTCGGCTGGCGCGGCACCTGTCTGGTCTATGCGGCGATGATGCTCGCCATCAACCTTCCGCTCTATGGGTTGATAGCGCCGCGCCGGAAGATCGCGACGGACGATCATGTCGAGGCCGTCAAGGCTGCGCCGCCGCCTGCAATTCCGAGAAGCACCTTCGGTCTTGTCGTCTGCGTGATCACGATGAATGCTTTCGTGAATTTTGGCATCAGCGCCATCCTGATCGAGCTGTTGCGGGCGGAGGGCCTTGCGCCGGCGCAGGCGCTTGCATTCGGCTCGATGCTGGGCGTGATCCAGGTCAGCGCGCGCGGCCTCGACTTCCTCGGAGGCGGCCGGTGGGACGGCATCACCACAGGCCTCGTCGCCGGCGCGGCGCTTCCCATGGCCATGGTGCTGCTGATGCTGAGCGAGGGCGCGACCTGGGCGGTTGCGGCCTTCATCCTGCTCTATGGCGCCGGCAGCGGCGCGATGGCGGTGGCGCGGGCCACGATCCCGCTCGTGTTCTACGATCAGGCTGAATTCGCCAAGGCGATGTCGATGATCGCATTGCCGCTCAACCTGGCCTCGGCGATCTCGCCGCCGCTGCTCGCCGGCCTGCTCACCCAGTTCGGCAGCCGCGGCGCGCTTGGCCTCACCCTGGTGTTTTCTTGCGCGACGGTGCTGATCCTGGTCCTGCTCGGGCGGCGTCGGCCGGGAGCTGTCGCGGTGGGCGCGACGTAGGGTCATTCGCGGGGCGGAGATAGCAGCCTGGCGGCTGCTGAGATATGGCCGTATGCCCAGAGCGCAGGGCTCGGGATGCGAAAATAGTGTATCCGCAGGAAGCGCGGTCCGCGATCTCGCCGCCGCGCCAAGATCCAGTTCCCCGGAGGAAATCGATATGTCGGCCCTGCCGCTCTCAGGCATCAAGATCCTTGACCTCACGCGTGTGCTCGCGGGGCCCTTGTCGGCCCAAATGCTGGGCGATCTCGGCGCCGAGGTGATCAAGATCGAGCGGCCCGGCACCGGCGACGACGCCCGCGCCTTCGGCCCGCCTTATCTGACCGACCCCGAAGGCAAGGCGAACAACAATAATTCGTTCTATCTCTGCGCCAACCGCAACAAGAAGTCGGTCACGGTCAACATCGCCAAACCGGAGGGGCAGGCGATCATCCGCGAGCTCGCTAAGGACGTCGACGTCTTCATGGAGAACTACAAGGTCGGCGATCTCAAGCGCTACGGCCTCGACTACGAGACCATCAAGGCGATCAATCCCAAGATCATTTATTGCTCGGTGACCGGCTTCGGCCAGACCGGCCCTTACGCGCCGCGTGCCGGCTATGACGCGATCCTGCAGGCGATGGGCGGCCTGATGAGCGTCACCGGCCACATGGACGGCGAGCCGGGCGAGGGCCCGATGAAGGTCGGTCCCTCCATCGTGGACTACATGACCGGCATGAACACCTCAATCGGCATTCTGTCGGCGCTCTATCATCGCGACGCCAACGGCGGCGTAGGACAACACCTCGACGTCTGCCTGTTCGACACCGTCATCGCCTCGCTGTCGCACTGGCTGCAGATCTATCTCGTCAACGGCAAGACACCGCCGCGCCGCGGGACCTGGGGCAATGGCGGCATGCCGGCCGGCGTGTTCCGCTGCACCGACGGCGAGCTGATGCTGGTGGTCGGCAATGACGGCCAGTTCCAGCGCACCTGCGCCGTGCTCGGCGAGCCGGAGCTTGCGAGCGATCCACGTTTCATCAAGAACAACGACCGCGTCGTGCACGGCAAGGAGATCATGGCGATCTTCGCCGGCCTGTTTCTGAAGAAGCCGGTGGCCTACTGGCTGGAGAAGTTGGAGGAGGCCGGCGTGCCCTCAGGCCCGATCAACAATTTCGAGCAGGTTTTTTCCGACCCGCACGTCCAGTCGCGCGGCATGCGGGTGAAGGTGAACCATCCTTTCCAGCCCGATCTGTCGTTGATCCGCAACGCGCTGACCTTCTCGGAGACGCCGATCGAGACCTACCGCGCGCCGCCGCTGCTCGGCGAGCACACCCGGGAAGTGCTTGGCAGCAAGCTCGGCTATGACGCCGGGAAGATCGAGGAGCTGAAGCAGCAGGGGATCATCTAGCCCCCTTTGCTTCGCGCCTGCCGCCCGGCTCGCGTCGGTGAGCGGTCCAGTAGCGATGATGATTGGCGGAAGCATGACGACGGTGCGGCCTTGTGCGGGGCTTGCGCGCAATCCCCAAATAATCCCGGTCCGTAGTCGCACAGGCTTTCGCTTTGCTCGAGACTCTGATTCGATCCCTCCACTGAGTTCGGGAGGGAAATGGATGTCCTACACGATCGGGTTCCAGGCGAAAGACCAGAAGGCAATTCTGGCGACCGAGGCGGCAACGGCCAACCAGGCTGTCGCCATCATTGCCGCGCTGCGGCAAAGTGCCGAGGAGATAAAATTCATCCGCTCGCCGCAGGAAGGCGACATGGGCATCGAAATGCTGCTGCTGCTCGCCAAGGAAGAGGCCGAGGAGATGCCGCAGCGGGGCTGATCCCGCAGCCACGTTTCGAGCTCTAGCGAAGCATGCCGCCTGCGCCATCGGCTAGTCAGGCAGTTGTCTCGCTTGAACCCGAAGGTGGCCCATGAAACGCGAAGCGCTTCGCGTCGAGCCGATCTCGACCTATCTCGACCGCTGGAACGCGCCGGCCTCGCCCGTGACGCGCGCCGGCAACATGATCTTCGTCTCCGGCCTGCCGCCGTTCGACCCGAACACGGGCGAGATCGCGGCGGTTCCGATCGAACGGCAGAGCGAATTGGTCATGGAGCAGTTGAAGCTGTGCCTGCACACGGCCGGCGCCACGCTCGACAATGTCATGAAGTGCAACGTCTACTGCACCTCGGCCAAACACTTCCCCGTCTTCAACGTGATCTATGCGCGCTACTTCCCGGAGCAGCCGCCGGCGCGGATCTTCGTCTGCATCCCCGAATGGACCGGGCCCTTCGACATCGAGATCGACTGCATCGCGATGATGTAACGTGGCCGGCGGTCGCTGCACTTCGCCCCGCTCGCGGGGAGGGGGCGCACCTACCGCGCGGCGGCCTTTGCCGGCGCCTTGGCCCCGAACCTGCCTGCCGTCAGTGCCATGGTGGCGACGTTGACGACACGCGCGACCACGTCCTCGACGTCGTCGAGATCGCATTGGCCGTCCGACAGTTTCGTCAGCCGCTCGCTCTCGCGAATGGTGTGGTGCGCCATGGCGAGCGCAAAATTCAGGCCCCAATAAATATCGACGTCGCTGCGGTCGGGCAGGGCCCTTCGCATCGCGCCCGCGAATTTCCGCAAATGGTCGATCTCGCGGTTCTTGATGCGGCGGATCGGCGGCACGGATTCGATCGAGGCGCGGATCATGAAGCGCGCCGCGGTCGACCGCTGATTTTCCGGCCCGAGACAACCGCGCAGGGTCGGCCCCACCAGCGCGCGCAGGATCACCTCGATCGGCGCGCGGCCGCCGCCTTGCTCTTCCGCCGCCTTCAACTCGCGCAAACGCTCGCGGTTGGTCGCAATCGAGCGGGTGACAAATAATTCCGCGATCAGCTCGTCCTTTGAGCCGAAATGATAGTTCACCGCGGCCAGATTGACATTCGCCTCGGCGACGATGTCGCGCAGCGTGACGTCGCCGAAGCCGCGATCGGCATAGAGCCGTTCGGCGGCGGCGAGAATGGCAGACCTCGTATGATCGCTGGCCATGGATGTCTTCAGGGAGGGAGTTGCAATTCAAACAGTTGTATGAAACTATCGTTTGAAGGCCGGAGAATGTCAATCTGCAATCGCAACTGGTTCGCAATGCGAGCCGGTTCCGAGGGTTCGCAAGACGCACATGTTTGCGCTTGCGGGCCGTGCAAGGCGGGAGGACAGTCCGGCGCAAAACGAGATCGCAAAGAGAGAGACGAGGAGCGTCCCATGGACTTCGATATGTCGCCCAAGCAGAAGGAATGGCTCGACCGCGTGCGGTCGTTCATGGCCAAGCACGTGCGTCCGGCGGTGCCTGTCTATAACGAGCAGGATCAGAGCGGCGGCCGCTGGAAGGTGATCCCCATCCTCGAAGACCTCAAGAAGAAGGCGAAGGCGGAAGGCCTCTGGAACATGTTCATGCCGCCGAGCGAGCATGAGGACGACGAATTCCGCGGCGCGGGACTGACCAATCTCGAATACGCCCTGCTGTCGGAAGAGATGGGCCGCATCACCTGGGCCTCCGAAGTGTTCAACTGCTCCGCGCCGGACACCGGCAACATGGAAGTGTTCATCCGCTACGGCACCAAGGAACAGAAGCGCAAATGGCTGCGCCCGCTGATGGACGGCGAGATCCGCTCCGCCTTCCTGATGACGGAACCGGCGGTGGCCTCATCCGACGCCACCAACATCGAGACGCGGATCGAGAAGGACGGCGATCACTACGTCATCAACGGCCGCAAATGGTGGTCGTCGGGCGTCGGCGATCCCCGCTGCAAGATCGCGATCCTGATGGGCAAGACCGATTTCAATGCGGCCAAGCACCAGCAGCAGTCGCAGATCCTGGTTCCGCTCGACACCCCCGGCATCAAGGTCGAGAAGATGCTCCCTGTGTTCGGCTTCGACGACGCGCCGCACGGTCATGCCCAGGTGCTGCTCGAGAACGTCCGCGTCCCGAAGGAGAACATCCTGCTCGGCGAAGGCCGCGGCTTCGAGATCGCGCAGGGCCGCCTGGGACCTGGCCGCATCCATCACTGCATGCGTACCATCGGCAAGGCCGAGGAAGCGCTGGAGAAGATGGTGAAGCGGCTCACCTCGCGCACCGCCTTCGGCAAGAAGATCGTCGAGCATTCGGTGTGGGAGCAGCGCATCGGCGAGGCCCGCACCAACATCGAGATGACGCGGCTGCTCTGCCTCAAGGCCGCCGACATGATGGACAAGGTCGGCAACAAGACCGCGCAGGCCGAGATCGCCATGATCAAGGTCGCAGCCCCCAACATGGCGCTGAAGATCATCGACGAGGCGATCCAGGCCTTTGGCGGCGCGGGCGTCTCTGACGATGCCGGTCTTGCCAAGGACTACGCCCACATCCGTACGCTGCGTCTCGCCGACGGTCCGGACGAGGTGCACAATCGCGCCATTGCAAGGCTCGAAGTTCGGAAGTATGCCAACTCTCCCAAGCACTAAGCGAGAGAGCCGGGCTGATCGCCCGCTCTGAAGAAACGAGAAGAACATGATCCGCGCTCGGTGACCGCTTGACGCAAGTGCGTCGGCGGTTACCGAATAGGATCAGGTTCGGACTGAAGAGGGAGCGTCACCGTGGCTGACGGCGTCAGGAAAGACGAAGAGTTCTCGGGCACCAAGCCGGTCGAGGAGCGTCATCGCTTCGACGAACTGAGGCTCGAAGCGTGGATGCGCGAGCACGTCGAAGGCTTCGAGGGCCCGCTGGTCGTGCTCCAGTTCAAGGGCGGTCAGTCCAATCCAACCTACCGGCTCAACACGCCGAAGCGCTCCTATGTGATGCGCCGCAAGCCGTTCGGCAAATTGCTGCCGTCCGCGCACGCGGTCGATCGCGAATACCGCGTCATCGCAGCGCTTGGAAAGCAGGGTTTTCCGGTCGCGCACGCTTATGCGCTGTGCCAGGACGACAGCATCATCGGCGCGGCCTTCTACATCATGTCGATGGAGGAGGGCCGCGTGTTCTGGGATCCGACGCTGCCGAGCCAGGACAACGATTCCCGCCGAAAGATATTCACCAGCAAGATCGAGACGCTGGCGAAACTCCACATGTACGATCCAGTCGCGATCGGCCTTGGCGATTTCGGCAAGCCTGGCAATTATTTCGCGCGCCAGATCGACCGCTGGACCAAGCAGTATCGCGCGTCCGAAACGCAGCATATTCCCGAGTTCGAGAAGGTCGCCGAATGGCTGCCCAGGACCGTGCCGGAGCAGGCGCGCGTCTCCATCGTCCATGGCGACTATCGCCTCGACAACATGATTTTCCACGCCACGGAACCGCGCGTGCAGGCTGTGCTGGACTGGGAGCTGTCGACGCTCGGCGATCCCATGGCCGACTTCACCTATCTGTTGATGCAATGGATCATGCCGGGCCTCGAGGGCGCCGACCTCAAGGCGCTCAACATCCCGAGCCTGGAGGAGGCCGCGCAGATCTATTGCAATGTCACCAAGATGACGGTGCCTGATCTCAACTGGTATTTTGCCTACAATCTGTTTCGTCTTGCCGGCATCACCCAGGGAATCGCCGGCCGCGTTCGCGACGGCACCGCTGCGAACGCCAAGGCGCTCGAGTCCGCCAAGCGCACCGTGCCGCTGTCAAAGGCGTCCTGGGAATACGCGCAGAAGGCAGGTGCGGTGTAGGAGGAGAGGTGGGCGTGGCTGGTAGCCGCGCCTTTTGTCTGGTGCGTCGCTGTCCCAGCACACTCCGTCATTGCGAGCGTAGCGAAGCAATCCAGAATCTCGCCGCGGCGGCAGCCTGGATTGCTTCGTCGCAAGAGCTCCTCGCAATGACGAGGAGGCCACTCGCGCGCGCTCTCATCGGCGGCTCTCGCAGGAAGGGCCAAAGCGCGCAGGACGGTGCCCACCATCTTTCCGCTTCCGGTTTGACAACGCACCATTCGACCCCATCTCCCCCTCAAGGAGACGGTCATGATCCAGCAACTGCGCATCTACGAGATTTTCGAAAAGAACAAGACTGCCTTTCACGCCCGCTTCCGCGACCATGCCGCGCGTATCATGCGAACCAAATATGGTTTCAAGATCGTCGCGATGTGGGAGACGAAGTTCGGCGATCGTACCGAGTTTGCCTACCTGCTGGAGTGGCCGGACGAGGGGACGAAGACGTCGGCATGGGCTGCCTTCATGGCCGATGCTGAGTGGACCGAGATCAAGCGTGTGACCCATGCGGAGCACGGCCTTATGGTCGGCCAGATCGAGGACCGTCTGCTTGTGCCGGTGGATTATTCACCGTCGTCCAGCCTGTTACGTTGATCTCCGCTCGGGACCGCGCCCATGATCGATCACACGACTCTCATCACTTACATCCTTATCGTGCTCGGTTTCGTTTTCATTCCGGGCCCCGCAACGCTGCTCACGATGGCGCGGGCGGCAAGTTCGGGGACGCGCGTCGGCATCGCGACAGGCGCGGGGATTGCGGCCGGTGATTTGATCCACACCTCGATGGCGATTGCTGGCCTGTCGGCGATCATCGCGACCTCGGCGCTGCTCTTCAGCATCGTCAAATATGCCGGCGCTGCGTTCCTGATCTACCTCGGGATCCGCGCCATGCTCGACAGGGCGCCGATCGAGTTGAATGGCGCGCCCGCGATCGGCGCAGGCCGCGCCTTCCGGCAGGCTGTGCTGACCGAGGTGCTCAATCCCAAGACCGCGCTGTTCTTCCTCGCGTTCCTGCCGCAGTTCGTCCGGCCGGAGCACGGCTCGACCGCACTTCAGCTCGCCACTCTCGGTGCCGTCTTCGTGCTGCTCGGCCTTCTGAGTACGATCGTGTTCGCTGTCGGCGCCGGCCGCCTCGGCAATCTGTTGCGCCGCCATCCCGCTGTGGTGAAATGGCAGGGCAAGGTGGTCGGGACAATCTACTGTTCCGTCGGGGCGCGGCTCGCGTTGCAGGAGCGATGAAGCGAGCAGTTCGTGCGACGGAGCGCGGACTTCTAGGGTGGGCAAAGGCGCGTAGCGCCGTGCCCACCATCTGTCGATGATTGTCGCGAAACGGTGGGCACGCTTCCGCTTTGCCCACCCTACGGCACCTACGATGCCGCCTTCGCGCAATGCGCGATCAGCTTCTCCACGAAGCCTGCGCACTTTTCCAGCTCGGCCATTGCGATGAACTCGTCAGGCGTATGCGCCTGCGCGATTGCGCCGGGCCCGATCACCACTGAGGGGATCTCGGCCATGCTGGCAAACAGGCTCGCTTCGGTGCCGAAGGCGACCTTGGCGTGGTCGTTGCGGCCCGCAAGGCTCTTGGCCAGCGTGACGATGGCGGCATCGGCGGCGATATCGAGCGCGGGATAGTCGAGGATCTCCTCGAAATCGATGCCACACTCAGGGTTCCGGGCTTTCATCGCGGGCTCCAGCTCGGCCTTGGCCCAGGCGACGATCGCATCCGTCACTTCCCTGGACTCGGTGATGCCGATGCCGCGGCATTCGAAATCCACGGTACAGGTGTCGGGCACGATGTTCAGCGCCGCGCCGCCATGGACGATGCTGGTCAGCAACGTCGAGTGCGGCACGTCGTAGAGACTGTTGCGCTCGGCTTCGCTGGCGAGCTTCACGGCGCGACGGCGGATTTCGGTGATCATTTCGGCGGCGTATTCGATGGCGTTGACCCCGTCGGGCGCAATCGAGGAGTGGCGGGCGAGGCCGCGGAACGTCGCGCGCACGCCGTGCTTGCCCTTGTGGCCGATGATGACCTTCATCTCGGTCGGCTCGCCGATGAACGCGCCGAGCGGCCGCACCTTCTTCTTCGCGACCTCGCCAAGCATCGGGCGGACGCCGACGCAACCGATCTCCTCGTCATAGGAGATCGCAAGATGGATCGGCGTATTCAGCTTCGCTTCGAGCATCTCCGGCACCATCGCAAGGCACACCGCGACGAAGCCCTTCATGTCGGTGGTGCCGCGGCCGTAGAGCTTGCCGTCACGCTCGACCAGCTTGAAGGGATCGTGGCTCCAGTCCTGGCCCACGACCGGCACCACGTCGGTGTGGCCGGACAGCACGAAACCGGGTTTGTCCTCCGGCCCGATCGTGACCCAGAGCGAAGCCTTCTGACCGGTCTCATCGACGAAACGCTCGCTTTTGACGCCCAGAGAGGCGAGATAACTCTCGATATGGGCGATCAGGGGCAGGTTGGTGCGGTCGCTGATCGTGTCGAAAGCGACGAGGTTCGCGAGGATTTGTCGAATACGATCGGGTCTTGAGCTTGGCATTGTCACGGTCTTGTCAGGGGATTGCGAAAGCTGAGATTGCTTGCATGAACCATACCAAGGCGACGGCTGGTCAGGCAAATCAACACGGGCCCGCAGCCCGGATGGAGCGCAGCGAAATCCGGGACCGCCGTGTCCGCGCGGACAGATTCCCGGATTGCGCTACGCTCCATCCGGGCTACGAGATCTTGCGTTGCTTGACGGGCAAAACACGCCAGCAAAGCTCGGGCGAGATGAGCCGCGATAATGCGAAGGTGTGTCTGCGATGAAGATGCCAGTTGAATGAGCGGCGCCGCTACTGCGTACTCCGTCGTTGCGAGCGCAGGGAAGCAATCCATGTGGCTTTCTTGGTCCCGGCTCTGCGCAGCAGCGTAAAAACGCTGCAGCGCGTCCGGGACACGAGACTGCCTCAGACCGGTTTGCCCGTATACGGCATCGACGCCGTGAGACCGCCATCCACCGGGAAGGCCTGGCCATTCACATAAGATGCCTCGTCGCTCGCCAGGAACAATCCCATCGCGGCGAGTTCGTGCGGTTGGCCGGGGCGCTTGAGCGGATTGAGCTGGCCGATCTTGTCCTGGGTGCCGCGCTCCTTGGCGCGATCGAAAATCGGCTTGGTCATGCCTGTTTCGATCAGACCGGGACAGACCGCGTTGATGCGCACGCCGGTGCCGGTGAGCGAATAGGCGGTGGTCTGCACCAGCGAGATCACGCCGGCCTTGCTCGCGGCATAGGGATGTCCGCTGGCGCCGGCCTTGAGGCCCGCGACCGACGCTGTCAGGACGATCGCGCCGGACTGCTGCTTCACCATGTGCGGCATCGCGTGCTTCACCGCAAGGAATGGTCCGATCAGATTGACACGCAGCACTTCCTGCCAGTGTTCCACGGTCTGCTCGCCGAGTGGAACGAGGCCGCCGGAGATGCCGGCATTGGCCCAGATCACGTCGAGCCGTCCGTGCGTCTTCACCGCCTTGTCGATCATCGCCATGACGTCCTTCTCGGAGCCGGCGTCGGCGATCATCGCCTCGGCAATGCCGCCGGCCTTCTTCACCTCGTCGACGGTCTCGTTCACCGCCTCGGTGCGATCGACCGCGATCAGCTTGGCGCCTTCCCGGGTGAACAAGAGCGCTGCCGCGCGGCCGATGCCGCTGCCGGCGCCGGTGATGATGACGGATTTGCCTTGCAGGCGGCCCATGCGTTTCTCCCTTTGGTACGCGCGCGACGCTTGCCGCGCGACGGAATTTCAAACAGAATTTCAAACGGCAAAGTGTCTTGAGACACGTTCACACCTGACGTACAGCGACATCACACGGGATGGAAGAGCTTCATGGCAACCGCAGACAAGCCGAACGTGATCACGACACGCTGGTGGTGGGTTCGTCATGCGCCGGTGCGCAATGACGGCGGCAACATCTACGGGCAAAGCGATATCGCCTGCGACACCAGCGACACCTATGTGTTCAACGCCGTTGCGAAGGTGTTGCCGCGCAAGGCGGTCTGGTATTCGAGCAATCTGATGCGCACGCACCAGACCGCGGAAGCGATCTGGGAAGCGGGCTATCCACGGCCCGCATCGATGAAGCGGGAAGCGGACCTCGCCGAACAGAATCTCGGCCGTTGGCAGGGCATGAACCGCGCCGAGTTCATCGCCAGCCGCCCGGTGGGCGCGAGCTGGTTTGCTGATATCAACGAGCCCGCGCCCGGTGGCGAGAGTTTCATGGACCTCTATGTCCGCACGCGCCGCACCGTCGAGCGGATCAACAATGAGGCGGCCGGGCAGGACATCATCGCCGTGGCGCATGGTGGCACCATCAAGGCGGCGATCGGCCTCGCCCTCGACGGCCAGCTGGAGCGGGCGTTGTCGTTCGACATCGACAATGTGTCGATCACGCGGCTCGATCATTTTGCGAGTCCCGAGCGTACGGTGTGGCGGTTGCCGATGGTGAACCAGCAGCCATGGATCGCCGACGATGCGCATGCGGCGATGCACCAGCCGGCGGGACCGGAAGTGAAGAAGCTCGCGTGAGCGAGCTGACATCCAATACGAACATCAATCTGGGAGAGAAACATGACCTTGTTCGACATGAAGGGCAAAGTTGCCGTCATCACGGGATCGACGCGCGGCATCGGGCTTGCGATCGCCGAGCGCATGGCCGAGCACGGCGCCAAGGTCGTGATCTCCTCGCGCAAGGCCGACGTCTGCGAGCAGGTGGCGCAGGGCATCAACGAGAAGTTCGGCAAGGGCACCGCGGTCGCGATTGCCGCCAACATTTCCTCGAAGGAGAATCTGCAGAACCTCGTCGACGAGAGCAACCGCGCCTTCGGCAAGATCGACGTGCTGGTCTGCAATGCCGCGTCGAATCCGTATTACGGTCCGCTCGCCGGCATCTCCGACGATCAGTTCAGGAAGATCCTCGACAACAACATCGTCGCCAACAACTGGCTGATCTCGATGGTGGTGCCGCAGATGATCGAGCGCAAGGACGGCTCGGTCATCATCGTCTCCTCGATCGGCGGCCTGAAGGGCTCGACCATCCTCGGTGCCTACGCGATCTCGAAGGCCGCCGACATGCAGCTCGCACGCAATCTCGCCTGCGAATACGGCAAGCACAATATCCGCGTGAACTGCATCGCGCCCGGCCTGATCAAGACCGACTTCGCCAAGGCGCTGTGGGACAATCCCGAGAACCTGAAGGCCTCGACCGCGCGCTCGCCGCTGCTCCGCATCGGCATCCCCGACGAGATCGCGGGCGCGGCGGTGTTCCTGGGCTCGAAGGCCGGCGACTTCATGACCGGCCAGACCATGGTGATCGACGGCGGCGCAACGATCAGTTGAGACTCTTGTGTCCCGGACGCGGTGCGGCACGCAACTGACGGTGCGCTCCCTCTCCCGCTTGCGGGGGAGGGTTGGGGAGGGGGTCTCTCCACAGCGAGAACCCCCAAGAGGAAGAGCCCCCACCCGGCACTTCGTGCTGACCTCCCCCGCAAGCGGGAGAGGTTGCACCGAGTTTGCCGCTCCATCCTTCAATTCAGGAGGCGCCGCCTCACTCCACCGCCGCGTAAACCAGATCCCGCACCAGGGTCCGCGTGTAGTCACGTTGTCCCGGGCCCTGGCTCATGAACACCGCGAACAGATCTTCCTTCGGATCGATCCAGAAGAACGTGCCGGCAATGCCGCTCCAGAAGTAATTGCCGACGCTGCCGGGGAAGGGCGCGATGCCGGCCTCGCGGCGGACGGCGAAGCCGAGGCCGAAACCGTGGCCGGGCGACAGCAGGGTGCCGTTGGTCACGACGTGAGGTCCGAGATGATCGGACGCCATCAGCTCCAGCGTCTTGCGGCCGATGATCCTGACGCCCTCGAGCGTGCCGCCGTTGCGCAGCATCAGACAGAAGCGGGCGTAGTCCATCGTGGTCGAGACCAGACCGCCGCCGCCTGACTCCATCACCGGCTGCTCGAGCATGTTGAACAGCGCGACCTTGTCGCCGGTCCAGGGATCGGCGGCGAACGGTTCGGCGAGCCTGCCAGCATTGGCCGCGCTGGTCGAGAACGCGGTCTCGGTCATCTGAAGCGGGGCGAGCACGCGCTCGGTCAGGAAGGCGCCGAGCGACTTGCCGCTGACGACCTCGATGATGCGGCCGAGGATGTCTGTGGAGCGGCTGTAGTTGAACTCGTCGCCGGGATGGCAGACCAGCGGAAAGCTCGCCACCAGCGCGGCATGCTCCGCATTGGTGATCTTGCGGCTGCGGACGCGCGACTCCTGGTAGAGCTTGTGCACGGGGCCGTCGCCCTGGTGCTCATAGGTGAGCCCCGAGGTGTGGCGGAGCAGGTCCTGCACCGTCATCGGCCGCTTGGGTGCAACCAGTTCCAGCTTGCCGCCGCTGACCACGCCGACCTTCTGATTGGCGAACTCCGGGATGAATTTGGCCACGGGATCGCCGAGAAGCAGGTGGCCGTCCTCGACCAGCGCCATGATGCCGACCGAGACGATCGGCTTGGTCATCGAGAAGATCCGGAAGATCGAATCAAGCGCCATCGGCGCCGACCCCGCCGGGCTCTGCTTGCCGAGCGCCTCGAACCAGCCGACCTGGCCGCGTCGAGCCACCAGCATGGTCACGCCGGGCACGGTTCCCTTATCGATCTCGCGCCTGAAGGCGTCCGACATCGCCTGGAGGCGGGGGCGCGACAGGCCCAGCGTTTCCGGCTTCGCCTCGGGCAGAGGCGGGGTTTTCGGCGCGGTCGAGACGTGAGGGGCGGCTGTAGCGGTCATATGTTTCACTCCCGGGGGGCACATTATTGTCGGAGTTAGACTGTGACCCAGAAGCCGCGGCACTCACAAGCGAAGCCAGCGCGCCTCACCCTTGCAATCCGGCCTTGCAATCCGGCCGTCCCCTGTGCTTGAAAGCGCGCCTGATCCTGGAGCGGCGACGCGAGGGTCCGTAGGAGTGTAGCTCAATTGGTAGAGCACCGGTCTCCAAAACCGGGGGTCGCAGGTTCGAGCCCTGCCACTCCTGCCAGCGCATCTGCTGGCTAACCCCTTGATCCCGAACTAGTCCGATCTGTCTGCCGAGGACACAGGGCCGACTGACCATACCCGGTGATCCTTGACCTTTGGCCCCATCCGCAGTAGATAGCCGGCACTCGCAGCCGGCCCGTTAGACGCGGATATCCGGCGCGGCTTTGAAATCTCCCGAACATCAGAGCCCGGTTTTCCGGCTCATCCTTCGAGACAGAGGGCTGGGCCACATCAGGCTGTTCGGATCCCCGAAATCCTTATTGGCGTCTCAAACGATGGCAGTCAGCCCGTTCAAGTTCTTGCAGGAAGTGCGCTCGGAGACCGCCAAGGTCACCTGGCCGACCCGTCGCGAGACCACGATCACCACCATCATGGTGTTCGTGATGGTCGCCCTGGCCTCGATTTTCTTCTTCGCTGCCGACCAGATCATCCGTTACCTCATCACCTTCCTTCTGGGCATTCACTGATGGCAACAGCCGCCGCAACCCAATCGTCCGACAAGCGCTGGTACATCGTCCACGCCTATTCGAACTTCGAGAAGAAGGTCGCCGAATCGATCCGCGAGCAGGCCAAGCAGCGCGGGCTCGAGGACCTGTTCGAGCTGGTACTGGTTCCGACCGAGAAGGTCACGGAAGTGCGCCGCGGCCGCAAGATCGATGCCGAGCGCAAGTTCTTCCCGGGTTACGTGCTGGTGAAGATGAAGCTGACCGACGAGGCGTTTCATCTGATCAAGAACACGCCGAAGGTCACGGGCTTCCTCGGCGCCGAGAACAAGCCGATGCCGATCTCGGAGAACGAGGCCATGCGCATCCTGCACCAGGTGCAGGAGGGCGTGGAGCGTCCGAAGGCGTCGGTCTCGTTCGAGATCGGCGAGAACGTGCGCGTGGCCGACGGCCCGTTCGCCTCTTTCTCGGGTGTGGTCGAGGAAATCGACGAGGCACGCTCGCGCGTAAAGGTCGCGGTGTCGATCTTCGGCCGCGCAACGCCGGTCGAACTGGAATTCGGTCAGGTCGAGAAGGTCTGACCGGGTAGCGCGGGACGCCGGCAGGCATCCCGCAAAGAGAGGCCGTGGGAGGGAGAGGGCGGTTGCCAGCCGCATCCGACCCAGACCACGAACCTGAAACCGCCGGCGATTGCCGGCACAACAGGAGTGCTACATGGCAAAGAAAGTGACCGGATACCTGAAGCTTCAGGTCCCGGCCGGTGCGGCGAATCCTTCGCCCCCGATCGGTCCCGCGCTCGGTCAGCGCGGTCTCAACATCATGGAGTTCTGCAAGGCGTTCAACGCCCAGACCCAGAAGGAAGAGAAGAACACCCCGATCCCGGTGATCATCACCATCTATGCGGACCGTTCTTTCACCTTCGAGATGAAGACGCCTCCGATGTCCTACTTCCTCAAGCAGGCTGCCAAGATCCAGTCCGGCTCGAAGGCGCCGGGCCGTGACAAGGCCGGCAAGGTGACCCGCGCGCAGGTGCGCGAAATCGCCGAGAAGAAGATGAAGGACCTGAATTGCGACACCATCGAATCGGCCATGAAGATGGTCGAGGGCTCCGCCCGTTCGATGGGTCTGGAAGTTGCGGGGTAAGCGGTCATGGCAATCGGAAAGCGTTTGAACAAAGCCCGCGAAGGTGTTGACCGCGAAAAGCTTTACCCGCTCGCGGAAGCCATCAAGATGGTCAAGGAACGCGCGAAAGCGAAGTTCGACGAGACCATCGAGGTCGCCATCAATCTCGGCGTCGATCCGCGTCACGCCGACCAGATGGTCCGCGGTGTCGTGACCCTGCCGAACGGCACCGGCCGCACGCTCCGCGTCGGCGTGTTCGCCCGCGGCGCCAAGGCTGACGAAGCCAAGGCCGCGGGTGCCGACGTCGTCGGCGCCGAGGATCTGGTTCAGAAGGTGCAGGAAGGCACGATCGACTTCGATCGTTGTATTGCGACCCCCGACATGATGCCGCTGGTCGGCCGTCTCGGTAAGGTGCTCGGCCCGCGCGGCCTGATGCCGAACCCGAAGATTGGTACCGTGACCATGGACGTCACCGGTGCGGTGAAGGGCGCCAAGGGCGGCTCGGTCGAGTTCCGCGTCGAGAAGGCCGGCATCCTGCAGGCCGGCGTCGGCAAGGCCTCGTTCTCCGAGGAGAAGCTGGTCGAGAACATCAAGGCGCTCGCCGATGCGGTCTCGAAGGCGAAGCCGGCCGGCTCCAAGGGCACCTACATCCAGCGGGTTGCGGTGTCCTCGACGATGGGCCCGGGCGTGAAGGTCGAGCCGGGTACCATCCTCGGCTAAGTCCGGAAATTGCAAGAGGCGAGGGGCGGAATTGGGCAACCGATTCCGCCCCTCGTCGTTTGTGGGCGGCACTCACCGGAAACAAGAACAATGGCTGACAAGGTCCTGATCTACTCGCGTTTTCCGAAAACGATGATGGCGCGTTTCGCCGAGCGGTTCGAACTGCTCGACACCGGCGGCAAGCCCGCAGGCGAGGTGTTTTCGGCGAACGAGCTCGGCGGCATCCGGGCGCTGCTGACCGCCGGCGGTTCGCCGCTGGGGGCGGAGGCGATGGACCTGATGCCAAAGCTCGGCGCAATCGTCTGCTACGGCACCGGCTATGACGGCGTCGATCTGAAGGCGGCAGCTAGCCGCAATATTGCGGTCGGCCACAGCCCCGGCGCCAACGCGGCCTCGGTCGCCGACATCGCGATGACCCTGATGCTGGCGACGACGCGGCGAATGCTGGTCGCCGACCAATATGTCCGCAGCGGCGATTGGGCGGCGTCAAAGCCGTCGCCGATGATGCGGCCGCAGACCGGCATGCCTGGCCGCCGTATCGGCGTCTACGGGATGGGCGAGATCGGCCGCAAGATCGCTGCTCGCTGCGCCGCCTTCGAGAGCGAGGTCGGCTATTTCAGCCGCACCCGATACGATCTGCCGTATCAATATTTCCCGTCGCTGGAAGCACTTGCCGATTGGTGCAGCGTGCTGATGATCGCAGTGCGGGCAGGGGCCGAGACCCAGCACGTCGTCAATGCCGATATCCTGAGGCGCCTCGGCGCGGACGGCTATGTCGTCAACATCTCGCGCGGCTCGGTCATCGACCAGAAGGCCCTTGTCACCGCCTTGGCCGACAAGACCATTGCCGGCGCCGGCCTCGACGTGTTCGAGAAGGAACCGCACGCCCCCGACGCCCTCACGGCGCTGCCGAATGTGGTGTTCGCCCCCCATATCGGCGGCCACACCCTCGAATCGCATGTCGCCATGCAGAACTGCGTGCTGGCCAACCTGACCGCGTTCTTCGAGGGCAGGCCGCTGCCTCACCAGGTCAAATCGGTCTGAATCGGCCCTTGTCGGGCCGTATTAGGCCCGACCGGCAACGGATTGGAACTGGTGTGAATTTTGCTCTTGGCAATCAGGCAGAGAGCGGTTAAAGAACCGCCTCCGGACGTGCCGGCCCTGGCTGGCGCGTCCGTGCACGCATTCCGAAAACCCGACACGCAGGAGATCATTCCTTTTCAGGACGTCCGCAAGGATTTGCCCGAAAAGGAGAGAAAATCCATCGGCCGGTGGGATGCGGGCAGAGGTCGGGCGGTTCGCCGACTGGCCTTGTCCTGTCCAAGACTGCAGGCGCTCGCGGGAAATTCCGATTTCTCAACGGCTTAATCACACGGCCTGCATAGACGGGTGAAGACCGGATTTCACTTCGCGCCTACCTTAGGGGTAGCCGCGGAAGGAGTTTGGTTCGGACCTCGACACGCCGTGGGCTCTTAGGGGCTCCCGGAGGGCAGGCTTTGAATTGTCGTCTTGCCCGGCGTGTCCGATGGGTTTTGGCCCTGAGGTTCAGGTTTAGGCGGGACGATGGGTGCAACCCGGCGGTCCCGCTTTCGCGTTGACCGCCAACCGGAAAGAGCTTGCTGTGGAACGAGCGGCAAAAAAAGACGCGGTCGAACAGCTCAATGGGGTCTTCAAGACCACGAGCGTCGCGATCGTTGCTCAATATTCCGGCCTCACCGTCGCCCAGATGCAGAAGCTGCGCCAGCAGATGAAGCAGGCGGGTGCCTCGGTGAAGGTCTCGAAGAACCGTCTCGCCAAAATTGCTCTTGAAGGCACTGACGTCGTTGCCATCGGCCCCATGCTGAAGGGACCGACCGTGATCGCCACTTCGAACGATCCGGTAGCGGCGCCGAAGGTCGCCATCGAATTCGCCAAGGCGAACGAAAAGTTCGTCATCATCGGCGGCTCGATGGGAAAGACCGTCCTGAATGTCGACGGCGTGAAGGCGCTTGCCTCGCTGCCGTCGCTTGACGAACTGCGCGGCAAGATCGTCGGCCTCATCGTGGCCCCGGCGACCAAGCTTGCTCAGCTCGCCAACGCGCCCGCGGGCAAGCTCGCGCGCGTCATCCAGGCTCATGCCTCAAAGGGCGAAGCGGCCTGACGCCCTTCGCAAAACTCAAACCCGAACCAGACTTACACTCAAGGAAACTGAACAATGGCTGACTTGCAGAAGATCGTTGACGACCTCTCGAGCCTCACTGTGCTCGAGGCTGCCGAACTCGCGAAGCTCCTCGAAGAGAAGTGGGGCGTTTCGGCTGCCGCGGCTGTCGCCGTGGCCGGCCCGGCTGGTGGTGGCGCCGCTGCCGCTCCGGCGGAAGAGAAGACCGAGTTCACGGTCGTTCTCGCCAGCGCCGGCGACAAGAAGATCGAGGTCATCAAGGAAGTCCGCGCCATCACCGGTCTCGGCCTGAAGGAAGCAAAGGACCTCGTCGAGGGTGCTCCGAAGCCGCTGAAGGAAAGCGTGAACAAGGACGAAGCCGACAAGATCAAGGCCCAGCTCGAGAAGGCTGGCGCGAAGGTCGAGCTCAAGTAAGCAACGCTTACGGGCAAGGTCCCGGGTCGAGGCCCGGGACCTTGGTTCGCCCTCAGAAGGGTGGGCCGGATGCAAAAGGCGTGCGACGGATCGTCCCGACGCAGGCCAAACACGAAAATGTGTGGGGATTTGAGGGTTTGTCCCTCGAATCTGCACTATTGTCGCCCCATATCGGGTCGGCAGCACGAAAGCGCGGTGGGCAGGGCGTCGGATTTCCCTGTAAGCCGTTGGGAGAGCAGGCTATTTCGGGCTTTTGCAGTCCGTGAAGACGATCGTTGAGACGGGCGGGCGCGCACCAGCGCCCCGCGCGTCGTTTTGCGTTTTGAAGGTCTGAAGAACAGATTCAGGACATTCCCGCCTGAAACTGAGTCTCCGGCCCCCAAAGCGGGTTCGACAAATTCAACCCGGGGAGCGGTGGCAGCCGCGTTCCGGACGGTTCGCCCGGAGCGGGCGACGAAAATGAGAGGCCACGATGGCGCAGCAGACATTCACCGGTCGCAAACGCGTTCGCAAGTTCTTCGGACACATCAAGGAAGTTGCCGAGATGCCGAACCTCATCGAGGTTCAGAAGGCGTCCTATGACCAGTTCCTGATGGTCGACGAACCCCAGGGCGGGCGCCTCGACGAGGGCCTGCAGGCTGTGTTCCGGTCCGTGTTCCCGATCTCCGACTTCTCGGGCACCTCGATGCTGGAATTCGTCCGCTACGAGTTCGAGCAGCCGAAATACGACGTCGACGAGTGCCGTCAGCGCGGCATGACCTTCGCGGCCCCGCTCAAGGTGACGCTGCGCCTCATCGTGTTCGATATCGACGAGGAAACCGGCGCGAAGTCGGTCAAGGACATCAAGGAGCAGGACGTCTACATGGGCGACATCCCGCTCATGACGATGAACGGCACCTTCATCGTAAACGGCACCGAGCGCGTCATCGTCTCGCAGATGCACCGTTCGCCGGGCGTGTTCTTCGACCACGACAAGGGCAAGACCCATTCCTCGGGCAAGCTGCTGTTCGCCGCCCGCGTGATCCCGTATCGCGGCTCCTGGCTCGACATCGAGTTCGACGCCAAGGACATCGTCTATGCGCGTATCGACCGTCGCCGCAAGATTCCGGTGACGTCGCTGATGTTCGCCCTCGGCCTCGACGGCGAGGCGATCCTGTCCACGTTCTACAAGAAGATCCTCTACAAGCGGACCAAGGAAGGCTGGCGCGTTCCGTTCGACGCCAACCGCTTCCGCGGCTACTCGACCATCAACGATCTGATCGATGCCGACACCGGCAAGGTCGTGCTCGAGGCCGGCAAGAAGCTCACCGTCCGTGCCGCCCGCCAGCTCCAGGAGAAGGGGCTCAAGGCGCTGCGCCTGTCGGACGAGGAGCTCGTCGGCAACTACCTCGCCGAGGACCTCGTCAACCCGAAGACCGGTGAGATCCACGCCGAAGCCGGTGAGGAAATCACCGACAAGTCGCTCAAGGTGCTCAACGAGCACGGTTACAAGGAACTGCCGCTGCTCGACATCGACCATGTCAATGTCGGCGCCTATATCCGCAACACGCTCGCGGCCGACAAGAACATGACGCGTGAGGACGCGCTGTTCGACATCTACCGCGTGATGCGTCCGGGCGAGCCGCCGACGCTGGATTCGGCGCAGGCGATGTTCCAGTCGCTGTTCTTCGATGCCGAGCGTTACGACCTCTCCGCGGTCGGCCGCGTCAAGATGAACATGCGCCTCGACCTCGATGCGCCCGACACCCAGCGTACGCTGCGCAAGGAAGACATCCTTTGCGTCATCAAGACGCTGGTGGATCTGCGCGACGGCAAGGGCGAGATCGACGACATCGACCATCTCGGCAACCGCCGCGTGCGCTCGGTCGGCGAGCTCATGGAGAACCAATACCGCATCGGCCTCCTGCGCATGGAGCGCGCGATCAAGGAGCGCATGTCCTCGGTCGACATCGACACGGTCATGCCGCAGGACCTGATCAACGCCAAGCCGGCGGCGGCTGCCGTGCGCGAGTTCTTCGGCTCCTCGCAGCTCTCGCAGTTCATGGACCAGACCAATCCTCTGTCGGAGATCACCCACAAGCGCCGTCTCTCGGCACTTGGACCGGGCGGTCTGACCCGCGAGCGCGCCGGCTTCGAAGTGCGCGACGTGCATCCGACGCATTACGGCCGCATCTGCCCGATCGAGACGCCGGAAGGTCCGAACATCGGCCTGATCAACTCGCTCGCCACCTTCGCGCGCGTGAACAAGTACGGCTTCGTCGAGACGCCGTATCGCAAGGTCAAGGACGGTCGCGTTACCGACGAGGTCGTGTACCTCTCGGCGATGGAAGAGGGCCGCTACTCGGTCGCGCAGGCCAACGTGCCTGTCGACGCCAAGGGCCGCTTCACCGAAGACCTCGTGGTCTGCCGCGCCAGCGGCACCCGCGACGTCGTGCCGCTGACGCCCGACAAGGTCGACTACATGGACGTATCGCCGAAGCAGCTCGTTTCGGTCGCCGCAGCCCTGATCCCGTTCCTCGAGAACGACGACGCCAACCGCGCGCTGATGGGCTCGAACATGCAGCGCCAGGCGGTGCCGCTGGTTCGCGCCGAAGCGCCGTTCGTCGGCACCGGCATGGAAGGTGTAGTTGCGCGTGACTCGGGTGCTGCGATCGCGGCACGCCGTTCGGGCGTGATCGACCAGATCGACGCGACCCGCGTCGTCATCCGCGCCACCGAGGATCTCGATCCGACCAAGTCGGGCGTCGATATCTATCGGTTGATGAAGTACCAGCGCTCCAACCAGTCGACCTGCATCAACCAGCGTCCGCTGGTGAAGGTCGGCGACATCGTCAAGAAGGGCGACATCATCGCCGACGGTCCGTCGACCGATCTCGGCGAGCTCGCGCTTGGCCGCAACGTGCTCGTCGCGTTCATGCCGTGGAACGGCTACAACTTCGAAGACTCGATCCTGCTCTCCGAGCGGATCGTGAAGGAGGACGTCTTCACCTCGATCCACATCGAGGAGTTCGAGGTGATGGCCCGCGACACCAAGCTCGGCCCTGAGGAAATCACCCGCGACATCCCGAACGTTTCGGAAGAAGCGCTGAAGAACCTCGACGAAGCCGGTATCGTCTACATCGGCGCTGAAGTGCGGGCCGGCGACATCCTGGTCGGCAAGATCACGCCGAAGGGCGAAAGCCCGATGACGCCGGAAGAGAAGCTTCTGCGCGCCATCTTCGGCGAGAAGGCCTCCGACGTTCGCGACACCTCGCTGCGCGTTCCCCCGGGCGTGCAGGGCACGATCGTGGAAGTCCGCGTGTTCAACCGCCACGGCGTCGACAAGGACGAGCGTGCGCTGGCGATCGAGCGGGAAGAGATCGAGCGTCTGGCCAAGGACCGAGACGACGAACAGGCGATCCTGGACCGCAACGTCTACAACCGTCTTGCCGAGCTCCTCGAGGGGCGGCAGGGCATTGCAGGTCCCAAGGGCTTCAAGAAGGACACCAAGATCACCCGTGCGGTGCTCGAGGAGTACCCGAAGTCGCAGTGGTGGCTGTTCGCTTCGCCCAACGACAAGCTGATGGCCGAGATCGAGGCCATGCGGAAGCAGTACGACGAGTCGAAGAAGGGGCTCGAGCAGCGCTTCCTCGACAAGGTCGAGAAGCTCCAGCGTGGTGACGAGCTTCCGCCCGGCGTGATGAAGATGGTCAAGGTCTTCGTCGCGGTGAAGCGCAAGATCCAGCCCGGCGACAAGATGGCCGGCCGTCACGGCAACAAGGGCGTGGTGTCGAAGATCGTGCCGATCGAGGACATGCCGTTCCTCGAGGACGGCACGCACGCCGACATCGTGCTCAATCCGCTGGGCGTGCCCTCGCGCATGAACGTCGGACAGATCCTCGAGACCCATCTCGGCTGGGCCTGCGCCGGCCTCGGCAAGCGCATCGGCCAGACGGTCGATGCCTATTTGTCGAAGCAGGACATCAAGCCGCTGAAGGAAACCTTGAAGAAGGTCTATGGCGAGGACGAGACGATCAAGACGCTCAACGACAACGAGCTGCTTGAACTCGGCCACAACTTAAGCCGCGGCGTGCCGATCGCGACGCCGGTGTTCGATGGTGCCAAGGAGACCGACATCGAGGAGATGCTGAAGCTCGCGGGTCTCGACGCGTCCGGCCAGTCGACCGTCTATGACGGCCGCACCGGCGATGCCTTCGATCGCAAGGTGACGGTGGGCTACATCTACATGCTCAAGCTGCACCATCTGGTCGACGACAAGATCCACGCGCGTTCGATCGGTCCGTACTCGCTCGTCACCCAGCAGCCGCTGGGCGGCAAGGCGCAGTTCGGCGGCCAGCGTTTCGGCGAAATGGAGGTGTGGGCGCTCGAAGCTTACGGCGCGGCCTACACGCTCCAGGAAATGCTGACCGTGAAGTCGGACGACGTCGCCGGCCGTACCAAGGTGTACGAGGCGATCGTGCGCGGCGACGACACCTTCGAGGCCGGCATTCCGGAATCGTTCAACGTGCTGGTCAAGGAAATGCGCTCGCTCGGCCTCAACGTCGATCTGCACAATTCCAAGATGGGACCGGCGCCGACGTCGGAAGCGGCCGAGTAACACGACCTTTCATGCCCGGCCTTCGCGGCCGGGCATTGGCGCCCCTCCCGATGCCTTGAGGGCAGGGCGCCCCGCTCGAGTGATTTTCGAATTTGCGGCCGGAGGCGACCGGTACGCGAGGAGAAGACGATGAACCAAGAAATTATGAATCTCTTTAACCCGACGACGCCGGCTCAGGTCTTCGACCAGATCCGGATCTCGATCGCGTCCCCGGAGAAGATTCTGTCCTGGTCCTACGGCGAGATCAAGAAGCCGGAGACCATCAACTACCGTACCTTCAAGCCCGAGCGCGACGGCCTGTTCTGCGCCCGCATCTTCGGGCCGATCAAGGACTACGAGTGCTTGTGCGGCAAGTACAAGCGCATGAAGTACAAGGGCATCATCTGCGAGAAGTGTTCGGTCGAGGTCACGCTGTCGCGCGTCCGGCGCGAGCGCATGGGCCATATCGAGCTCGCGGCTCCCGTCGCCCACATCTGGTTCCTGAAGTCGCTGCCGTCGCGCATCGGCCTTCTGCTCGACATGACGCTGAAGGATCTCGAGCGGATCCTCTACTTCGAATACTACGTCGTGCTGGAGCCGGGCCTCACCGCGCTGAAGGACCGTCAGCTGCTGTCGGAAGACGAGTATCTGAAGGCGCAGGACGAATACGGCCAGGACAGCTTCACCGCCATGATCGGCGCGGAAGCGATCCGCGAGCTGCTCAAGGGCATGGACCTCGAGAAGCTCGAAGTGTCGCTTCGCGCCGAGATGCAGGAGACCGACTCCGACATCAAGCATAAGAAGCTCGCCAAGCGTCTGAAGATCGTCGAGGCCTTCCGCCACTCCGGCAACAAGCCGGAATGGATGATCCTGACTGTGGTTCCCGTGATCCCGCCGGACCTGCGTCCGCTGGTGCCGCTGGACGGCGGCCGCTTCGCAACCTCCGACCTCAACGACCTGTACCGCCGCGTCATCAACCGCAACAACCGCTTGAAGCGGCTGATGGAGCTGCGCGCGCCCGACATCATCATCCGCAACGAGAAGCGCATGCTTCAGGAAGCGGTCGATGCGCTGTTCGACAACGGCCGCCGCGGCCGCGTCATCACCGGTGCCAACAAGCGCCCGCTGAAGTCGCTCGCCGATATGCTCAAGGGCAAGCAGGGTCGTTTCCGTCAGAACCTGCTCGGCAAGCGCGTCGACTATTCCGGCCGTTCGGTGATCGTGGTCGGTCCCGAGCTGCGCCTGCATCAGTGCGGCCTGCCGAAGAAAATGGCTCTCGAGCTGTTCAAGCCGTTCATCTACTCGCGGCTTGACGCCAAGGGCCTGTCCACCACCGTGAAGCAGGCGAAGAAGCTGGTCGAGAAGGAGCGGCCCGAGGTCTGGGACATCCTGGACGAGGTGATCCGCGAGCATCCCGTGCTGCTCAACCGCGCGCCGACGCTGCATCGCCTGGGCATCCAGGCGTTCGAGCCGGTGCTGATCGAGGGCAAGGCGATCCAGCTTCACCCGCTGGTCTGCTCGGCGTTCAACGCCGACTTCGACGGCGACCAGATGGCCGTGCACGTTCCGCTGTCGCTCGAAGCGCAGCTGGAAGCGCGCGTGCTGATGATGTCGACCAATAACATCCTGCATCCGGCGAACGGCCAGCCGATCATCGTGCCCTCGCAGGACATCGTGCTCGGTCTCTACTACGTCTCGATCATGCGCGAAGGCCTGCCCGGCGAGGGCAAGCTGTTCGGCGACATGGCCGAGCTCGAGCACGCCCTGCACGCGAAGGTCATCCACCTCCACACCAAGATCAAGTACCGGTGGGAAGGCATGGACGAGACCGGCAAGGTCTCCAAGCGCTGGATCGAAACCACTGCGGGCCGCGTCATGCTCGGCAATCTGCTGCCGAAGAACCCGCGCATCTCGTACGAGATCATCAACAAGCTGATGACCAAGCGCGAGATCTCGGGCGTCATCGACCAGGTCTATCGTCACTGCGGCCAGAAGGAGACCGTGATCTTCTGCGACCGCATCATGGCGCTCGGCTTCTACAACGCGTTCAAGGCCGGCATCTCATTCGGCAAGGACGACATGGTCGTGCCGCACGGCAAGTGGAAGATCGTCGACACCACCCGTACGCTGGCGAAGGATTTCGAGCAGCAGTACAACGACGGTCTGATCACCCATGGCGAGAAGTACAACAAGGTCGTCGACGCCTGGTCGAAGGCCACGGAAGAAATCGCCAAGGCGATGATGAAGGAGATCTCCGCCACCAAGAAGACGGCGAGCGGAGCCGATGCCGACATCAACTCGATCTACATGATGGCTCACTCCGGTGCCCGCGGTTCGCCGGCCCAGATGCGCCAGCTCGCCGGCATGCGCGGCCTGATGGCCAAGCCGTCGGGTGAGATCATCGAGACGCCGATCATCTCGAACTTCAAGGAAGGCCTCTCGGTTCTCGAGTACTTCAACTCGACCCACGGCGCCCGTAAGGGCCTCGCGGACACCGCGTTGAAGACCGCGAACTCTGGCTACCTGACCCGTCGTCTGGTCGACGTCGCGCAGGACTGCATCATCACGCAGTCCGATTGCGGCACCAAGCTCGGCATCAAGATGCGCGCCATCGTCGATGCCGGCACCGTGGTCGCTTCGCTCGGTTCGCGCATCCTCGGACGCACGGCCTGCGAAGACGTGCGTGACAGCTCGGGCAAGGTGATCATCAAGCGCGACACGCTGATGGAAGAGAGCCATCTGGAGGCCATCCAGCAGGGTGGCGTTCAGGAGGTGAAGATCCGCTCGGCGCTGACCTGCGAACTCGTCAACGGCATCTGCGGCAAGTGCTACGGCCGCGACCTCGCCCGCGGCACGCCGGTCAACCACGGCGAAGCGGTCGGCGTCATCGCGGCGCAGTCGATCGGCGAGCCGGGCACCCAGCTCACCATGCGCACCTTCCACATCGGTGGTGCGGCGCAGCTCAACGAGCAGTCTTTTGTCGAAGCCAATTTCGACGGCAAGATCGTGATCCGGAACAAGGCCATCGCCCGCAACAGCGAAGGTCATCTGATCGCAATGGTGCGCAACATGGTGGTGGCTGTCGTCGATGCCGACGGCACCGAACGTGCGACGCACCGTGTCCAGTATGGCTCGCGCCTCCACGTCGACGAGGGCGATATGGTCAAGCGTGGCCAGCGCATCGTCGAGTGGGACCCGTACACCCGTCCGCTTCTCACCGAAGTGGAAGGCACCATCGGCTTCGAGGATCTGGTCGAAGGCCAGTCGATCTCGGAAACGCTGGACGAGGCCACCGGTATCGCCAAGCGCGTGGTCATCGACTGGCGCTCGACCCGCGGCGGCTCGGACCTGCGTCCGGCCATCGTGGTGAAGGGCAAGGACGGCAAGGTGCTCAAGCTCGCCCGTGGCGGCGACGCTCGCTACATGCTGTCGGTCGACGCCATTCTCTCGGTCGACGTCGGAGCCAAGGTCAATCCGGGCGACATCCTCGCTCGTGTCTCGACCGAAAGCGCCAAGACGCGTGACATCACCGGCGGTCTGCCGCGGGTGGCGGAACTGTTCGAGGCACGGCGTCCGAAGGATGCGGCGATCATCGCCGAGATCGCGGGCACCATCCGGTTCGGACGCGACTACAAGAACAAGCGTCGCATCTCGATCGAGCCGATGGACAAGACCGACGAGCCGCGCGAGTACCTGATCCCGAAGGGCAAGCACATCCACCTTCAGGACGGCGACGTCGTCGAAAAGGGCGACTTCATCGTGGAAGGCAACCCGGCGCCGCACGACATCCTCGCGGTCAAGGGTATCGAAGAGCTCGCAGCCTATCTGGTCAACGAAATCCAGGAGGTCTACCGGCTCCAGGGCGTGCTCATCAACGACAAGCACATCGAGGTGATTGTCCGTCAGATGCTCCAGAAGGTGGAAATCACCGACCAGGGCGACACGGACATGATCTCCGGCGAGCAGGTCGACAAGATCGAGTTCGACGCGCTGAACGAGAAGGCCAAGGAAGAGGGCAAGAAGCCCGCCACGGGTACGCCGGTTCTGCTCGGCATCACCAAGGCGAGCCTGCAGACCCGCTCCTTCTTCTCGGCGGCCTCGTTCCAGGAGACCACCCGCGTCCTCACGGAAGCGGCGGTCAACGGAAAGATCGATCCGCTCGAAGGCCTCAAGGAGAACGTCATCGTCGGCCGGCTGATCCCGGCGGGCACCGGCGCCTCCATGGCCAAGATCCGCGAGGTCGCCATGAAGCGCGACAAGCTGATTCTCGACGAGCGCGAGAAGCAGGCGACCGTCGCGCCGCCGGCGCCGGAGGCGGAGCTTCCCGCACTGCCGCCTGCGGAATAATAGCTCCTCCGTACGATTACTGAGGATAACGGAAAGGCCGGCTTTTGCCGGCCTTTTTGTTGCTTTCTGCGCTTGCTGCAATGCAGGATCAGTCTTTGTTCATCTTTCCTTCAGGCTGAAAAGAGCTTTTGCTAAGGCAACTTAGACCGGTGGTCCCGTGACGGGGGCAGGGCCGGAGACCACGGAACTCACATGCTTGATCTTGCAATTGTAGGCGGCGGCCCCGGCGGGCTGATGAGCGCCTGGTATCTGAAGCGTAAGCTCGGCGACCTCTGCCGCATCACCATCTACGAAGCGTCCTACCGGCTCGGCGGCAAGATCGTCACGCGCAAATTCGATTCCGCACCGGCGATGTACGAGGCCGGCGTTGCCGAGATCTACGACTATTCGATGACGGGTCCCGATCCGCTACGCGAGCTGATCCAGCATTTCGGACTGCAGACCATTCCGATGGACGCCGAGCAGGTGCACCTCGACGGCGAACTCTTGAACGACGTACCGGGCATGCGCCGCAAATACGGCGTCAAGACCGCGGCCGCGATCGAGGCCTTCCGCAAGCGCTGCGCTGAAGCGATGTCGCCGATCGAATATTACGAGGGCGTCGGCGCCCACGACAACGAGAACCCCTGGGCCTACAAGACCGCCGAGCAGGTGCTCGACGAGGAGGTCGAGGACGAGACCGCAAAGCGTTTCTTCAAGGTGATGGCGCGTTCGGACATCGCCACCGAAAGCCACAACACCAATGGCCTCAACGCGCTCAAGAACTATCTGATGGATGTCGACGGCTATATCGGCCTCTACTCCATCCAGAACGGCAACGAGCAGCTGATCGAATGCCTCCAGTCGGAGGTCAACGCCGACATCCAGCTCAATCATCGCGTGCTTACCGTCGGCAAGGCGCCGACCGGCCGCTATCAGCTCAAGATGATGAACGGGAAGGGGCCGGAGACGCGCGACTTCGACCTCGTGCTGGTCTGCCTTCCGCACTCCTGGCTCTCCACTGTGGGCTGGGAAGGCGAGCAGCTGCGCAAGTCGATGGTCAAGCACGTCGCCTATTTCGATCGTCCCGCGCATTATCTGCGCGTCTCGATCCTGTTCGACACCCCGTTCTGGGGCGAAAAGATTCCCGGCGCCTGGTTCATGTCGGAAGCCTTCGGCGGCTGCTGCGTCTACAACGAGGGCGCGCGCCACGACGTCGGCCGGCACGGGGTCCTGAACTGGCTGATCCCCGGCTCCGATGCGCTGGCCTTCGCCAATCTGTCGGATCAGGAGCTGATCGATGCCGCGCTGAAATCGCTGCCGGCCTCGCTCGGCGACGCCCGTGCGCATTTCATGGAAGGCAAGATCCATCGCTGGCTGTCGTCGGTGAACGCGATTCCAGGCGGTCTGCCGGTGCGTGACGTCATGACCAATCATCGGCCGGAGCCGAAGGAACATCCAGGGATCGTCGTGGTCGGCGACTATCTGTTCGACTCCACCCTGAACGGCCTGCTCGACTCCTCGGACGCGGCGACCGACATCATCCTGACCGAGATGATGCGGCTGCGGCGCGAGCGTGCGCAGGAGAATGGCGAGCCGGTCTCGGACAAGATCGACCGCGATTATTTTGAGAACTATCGCGGCCTTGGCCCCTACAGCGAGGTTTGGAGCCATTTCACGGACCCCGATTATCTGACCAGGCTGGTCGGTATCGTCTGGGGCAAGACGAAGGGCGCCAAGCTCCTGGTCGCGGGTTCCGCCAGTGGCGAGCTGGTCGGTGCGCTACGCGAGCGCGGCATCGATGCCTGGGGCATCGAGAACAATCGCGCCATCCACGCCAGGACGCCAAAGGCGCTGAAGAAGTATAACAAGCTCGGCTCGATCACCGACATGCCGTTCAAAGACGGCAGCTTCGACTACGTGTTCGAAACCAGCCTCTGCCATGTGGCTCCGAAGCAGGTGGTTCGCGCGATCCGCGAATTGAATCGCGTGGTCAAGACCGGCCTCGTGTTCGGTTCGGTGACTTCGGACATGGCGGCGGTCGTGATCGATCGCTACGACCTGCTGCGCGGGGTCAAGAAGCTGGGCACCTGGTGGGAATGGTCCGAGCTGTTCTTCGGCAACGGCTTCGATCTGTCGATGCACCGCAAGGACTGCACCGACGCGCTCTGGGAAGCGACGCTCGCCGCCAACAAGGGTCCGGGCGAGTGGTATGCCGACGCCGATTCCCTGCGCTATTCCTTCTTCGATAAGGTCGAGGACGAAGACGACGATTAGCACCACAGGATGGATGAATTTCGCCAATTGCTTTGCCGAATTGATCCTGATCGCATAGAATCGGCGACATAGCGGCCCCGCCGCTATGTCCTGCTTTCTCTGCGGTCATGCCGGCCGTCAGCATCGGTTGGTTTCATGGCGTCCAGGCCTCTCTCTCCCGACAAACAGAAGCTCGCCGCGCAAGAGGCGGCCGAGCTCGAGACCAAGCTCGCTGCCGCTGCCGCTGCCGAGCCCGAACTCGAAGACGACGAGGGCGACGAAGACGCCGACGACGAGCTTGAGCTCGACGACGATGATGACGAGGATCTCGTCGTCTTTACCGCCCGTGAGGCCGCCGGCGCGCTCGCGACCATCCTGGGCTTCGTCAAACCCTTCCTGTCCAATTACAAGCGCATCCTTGGCTATGTGGCGTTCGGCGTTCTGGTCGAGACGCTGTTCAACGTCATCATGCCGCTCAGCCTGAAATTCCTGATCGACGACGCGCTCGGCGAGGAGGACTTTCAGGCGCTGTACAAGATCCTCGGCGTGCTCGCGGCCGCCGGAATCTTCACCTCCATCGTCGCGGTCTGGTATGAGCGCTGGGACGCGCGGCTGGCCGCTTGCGTCATCTCCGACGTCCGCAAGCGCCTGTTCGAGCACGTTCAGGACCTGCCGGCGGCCTATTTCGGCCGCACCAAGCGCGGCGAGATCCTGTCGCGCTTCTCGGTCGACCTGTCGGCCTTCGAAGGCTCGGTCAAGACCTTCACCAATAGCGCCGCGCTGCCCTTCCTGGAGCTGATCGCCGGCATCATCCTGATGCTGTTCCTGAACTGGCAGCTCGCGGTGGTCGCGCTGCTGGTGTTTCCGATCACCCTGATCGGCCCGCGCATCCTGACCCCGAAGGCGGTGCAGGCCAATTACGAGCAGAAGCTCAACGAAAGCGCGCTGCTCGGCATGGTGCAGGAGAACGTGGCGGCGCAGGCCGTGATCAAGGCGTTCAGCCTGCAGCGCAAGATGTTCGGCTTCTTCACCTTCCGGAACGACGCGACCCGCGACCGGATTGCCGCCGCCGGATTCCTGTCGACGATGGTGGAACGAACGGTCACCATCTCGGTGCTGCTGTTGCACCTCGTCGTGCTCGCGATCGGCGCTTACCTTGCGACCAAGGGCCAGATCACCATCGGCACCTTCGTGACCTTCGAGAGCGCGTTCTGGGAGGTCTCCTACAACATCGCCCACGTGATGCACTTCATCCCGGTGTCGATCTCCTCGGCCGCCGCGATCCGTCATATCCAGGAGCTGCTCGACGAGCCCACGCGCGGCGCCGATCGTCCAGGTGCGCCCGACCTGCCGCGCATCACCAACGACATCACCTTCGATCACGTGACGTTCCAGTACGAGGGCACCCAGATGCCGGTGCTGGACAATCTCAGCCTCAAGCTCAATGTCGGCAAGCGCATCGCCATCGTCGGTCCGTCGGGCTCCGGCAAGAGCACGTTGCTCAACCTGATCCTGCGCCTCTACGTGCCGGACGAGGGCCGCGTCACCATCGACGGCGTCGATGTGCGCAAGGTGACCCTGGATTCGCTGCGCCGGAGCATGGCGGTGGTGTTCCAGGAGAACATGCTGTTCAACATGTCGATCCGCGAGAACATCCGGCTCGGCAAGGAGGGCGCGACCGACGAGGAGGTCGAGGAGGCCGCCAAGAAGGCCGAGATTCACCGTTACATCATGAGCCTGCCGCAGCGCTACGACACGCCGGTCGGCGAGCGCGGCGATACGCTGTCGGGCGGCCAGCGCCAGCGTATCGCGATCGCGCGCGCGATCATCCGCAATCCCTCGGTGCTGCTGCTGGACGAGGCCACTTCGGCGCTCGACCAGACCACGGAGGCGGCGATCAATCGCACGCTGCTGAAGGTCGCCAAGGGTCGCACCATGATCTGGTCGACCCACCGGCTGACGTCGGTGGTCGAGATGGACGAGATCATCGTGATTTCAGGGGGCAGGGCGATCGAACGCGGCTCGCATGCCGAGCTGCTGGCCAGGAACGGCACCTATCGCAAGCTGTGGAACGATCAGATCCATCAGCCCCACGGCGCGGCCGCTCAGGCCGACGTCGACAGCGATGACGACGAAGACGACGAGGACGACCTCGACGAGGATGATGAGGACGAGGACGACGAGGAGGAGTGACCGAGGAAGTTCGGCTCCAGATGGATCGCTCCTCCAAGCCGTCGCAACAATCCTTGGGCCGACCACGCCATGAAACGCGCCCAGCGCTGCGCAGTCCAGTAGGGGCTCGTGGCAATTGATACGGAACGGAGAAGGCTTTCGCCGTCGACCATTGGTCGCAGGTCTGCTTGAGCGGATCGGCGTAGAAGGCGGCCATCTTGGTCGCGTCCATCCCGTCGGATGCCAGCCATTGCGGGATATGGACGTTGCAGAGCCGCTCGACGTCGGTGAACACCTTGTCGCAGCCGGTGCCGGCGACCGGACACGAGGTCGCGAAAGCATCGCCCGCCAGCACCACACCCGGCTGGTGACGGGCGTCATTCACATAGAGATCGACCGGGCGGATCTTGATCTCGCCGACAATGTCGAACGGGCCGGCGACCCGCTTGAGCCGCGGCAAGGCGGCGTTCAATGTCTCGGCCGGCGCACGGCGAAATTGGGCCAACCAGGGGTCGTCGAAGCCGCAGTAGACGAACAGATTGGCCCGCATCCGTGTGCCGATCGGAAACAGCGAGATGTAGGGGATGCGGTCGCTCGGCCGCTCCGAGAAATAGGTCAGGGCCGGGAAGTCGAAGCAATTCCGCCCCGCCGGCTCCACGTCGAACCCGATCGAGATCGAATGGCAGGCGCTGATAATAGTTCGCTTGATGCCAAGCTGGTGGCGAAGGCCGACGTTGAGGCCGTTGGCGAGCACGACCAGACGGGCCGAGATCGTCTCGTCATTGGCGAGCACAATTCTCTGCCGCTCCGGACTGGTCTCGACCGATACCGCCTTGGTCCAGCTTCGTCCGACCGTTGCAGGGATCTCGTCGCGGACCGCGTTGACCAGGGAATCATAGCGGATGTTGAACTGCCGGGTCGGCGCCTTGTCGAGCAGATGGCCGAAACGCGCGATCCAGTTCTCGCCGGAGAACGTCGCGCGGCGCAGGACTGAGTCGGCGATTCCGCTCCGCTGGAATCGCTCGATCTGCCCGTGACCGCTGAGCTTTTCGACGCGAAAATCGGCCGGATAGGTCTGGTGCGGGTCGATCAGCACCGCCGAAATGCCGGCGCGTCCGAGCATCGCGGCGGCGGTTGAGCCGGCAAGTCCCCCGCCAATGATGGCAATATCAGTATACCGCATGGCGCCTGTCTCTGCCGGAGCGAGGCAGATTGACGCATCAACAGGAAAAATAGCCTTAGCATTGGTTATAAAAGTATATTTCACCCGGGTGTAATTTGCGTAGGTCTTGAGACGCAGAGCCTTCCCTCCCATATCGGGAGCCTGCGGCGAGGGCGTCGGGCGGGCAATTTCCGAAGGCGCGAGAAGCGCTTTGTCGCTGTCGTTTCGCCTTGACTTGACCGATTCTCACTTATAGAAAGCGCCTCACTTAACGACAGGCGGTGAGCATCGCCAGCGTCGGAACGGGCCACCCGTTGATCCCCAGGGATCGCTCAACGGGCACCAACCTCGACGAATGCCGCTCAAACGCTGTCGATAATAGCTAGGCAATGCCAGTGCGATTTTAGGTCTCTCGAGCCAGTTCTCTTGAGGTCGAATTCGGATGCATGACCTCAGTGCGCGGGCCGCGGCTTTGAGCTGACCGGCCTAAATACTGCGGTCCTCTGTGGCGTCGAAGCGCTTTCCGCTCGGTGATGGAGCGGTTGGCGCAATTTCGCTTTGCGCGGATTGTTCCGTGCGGAGCGGGCCTCGTCGGCGGGAAGCTCGACAAGAATTTGCGGTCCCGGCAACGGGCCGCGGCAAGACAGCGGGCCCGGAAGGGGTCGCGATAACAAAGGGTAAGGCCAGGATGCCGACGATCAACCAGCTGATCGCTCAACCGCGTGAAGTGCAGAAGTCGCGCAAGAAGGTGCCGGCGCTGCAGCAGTCGCCGCAGAAGCGTGGTGTTTGCACCCGCGTCTACACCACGACCCCGAAGAAGCCGAACTCGGCGCTTCGTAAGGTCGCCAAGGTGCGTCTGACCAACGGTTTCGAGGTGATCGGCTACATCCCGGGCGAGGGCCATAACCTTCAGGAGCACTCGGTGGTCATGATCCGCGGCGGCCGCGTCAAGGACTTGCCCGGCGTGCGCTATCACATCCTCCGCGGCGTTCTGGATACCCAGGGCGTCAAGAACCGTAAGCAGCGTCGTTCGAAGTACGGCGCGAAGCGTCCGAAGTAAGCGGGAACCAGCTCAATGTCTCGTCGCCACTCAGCGGAAAAGCGCGAAGTTCTTCCCGATCCGAAGTTCGGGAACATCATCGTCACGAAGTTCATGAACTCGGTGATGTACGCCGGCAAGAAGTCGGTCGCCGAAGGTATCGTCTACGGCGCGTTTGGTATCATCGAATCCAAGACCAAGCAGAACCCGCTCGGCGTGTTCGAGCAGGCACTTGAGAACGTCATGCCGACGATCGAAGTGCGCTCCCGCCGCGTCGGCGGCGCGACCTATCAGGTTCCGGTCGAAGTTCGCTCGACCCGTCGTCAGGCTCTCGGCATCCGCTGGCTGATCGCAGCTGCGCGCGAGCGCAACGAGAAGACGATGACGGAGCGGCTCTCGGCTGAGCTCCTCGACGCATCGAACAACCGTGGGAACGCCGTCAAGAAGCGTGAAGACGTGCATCGGATGGCGGAAGCCAACCGCGCCTTCTCGCATTATCGCTGGTAACGGCGAAACAAACGGACTCGCAAGGAACACCCCATGCCCCGCCAACATGCCATCGAGGACTACCGTAACTTCGGTATCATGGCGCATATCGACGCCGGTAAGACGACGACGACCGAGCGCATCCTCTATTACACCGGCAAGAGCCACAAGATCGGCGAAGTGCACGAAGGTGCCGCGACGATGGACTGGATGGAGCAGGAGCAGGAGCGTGGCATCACGATCACCTCGGCTGCGACCACCGCGTTCTGGGCCGGCAAGCGCCTGAACATCATCGACACTCCCGGCCACGTCGACTTCACCATTGAAGTCGAGCGCAGCTTGCGCGTGCTCGACGGCGCCGTCTGCGTGCTCGACTCGAACCAGGGCGTTGAGCCCCAGACCGAGACCGTCTGGCGCCAAGGCGACAAGTACAAGGTTCCGCGCATCGTCTTCGCCAACAAGATGGACAAGATCGGCGCCGATTTCTTCAAGTGTCTGGCCGACATCGTTGACCGTCTGGGTGCGAAGCCCGTCGCGATTCAGCTTCCGATCGGTGCCGAGAACAACTTCAAGGGTCTCGTCGACCTCGTGAAGATGAAGGGCGTCGTCTGGAACGACGAGTCGCTCGGCGCGAAGTTCGACTATGTCGACATTCCGGAAGATCTCGTCGACCAAGCCAAGGAATACCGCGAGAAGATGGTGGAAGCCGCCGTCGAGCTCGACGACGATGCCATGGCCGCCTATCTCGACGGCAAGGAGCCCGATGAGGCGACCCTGAAGCGCCTGATCCGCAAGGCGGTGCTCACCGGCGCGTTCTATCCCGTGCTGTGCGGCTCGGCCTTCAAGAACAAGGGCGTGCAGCCGCTGCTCGACGCCGTCGTCGACTATCTGCCTTCGCCGCTCGACGTGCCCGCGATCAAGGGTACCGACGACAAGGGCAACGAAGTCGTGCGCAAGGCGGACGACAAGGAGCCGCTGGCTCTGCTCGCGTTCAAGATCATGGACGACCCGTTCGTCGGCACCATCACCTTCTGTCGCATCTACTCCGGCGTTCTGCAGAGCGGCACCGGCGTCGTGAACTCGACCCGTGAGAAGAAGGAGCGCATCGGGCGCATGCTCTTGATGCATGCGAACAATCGCGAAGATATCAAGGAAGCCTATGCCGGCGATATCGTCGCGCTGGCCGGCCTGAAGGAAGCGCGCACTGGTGATACGCTGTGCGATCCCGACAAGCAGGTGATCCTCGAAAAGATGGAATTCCCCGAGCCGGTCATCGAGATCGCCATCGAGCCGAAGTCCAAGGCCGACCAGGAGAAGCTGGGCGTGGCGCTGGCCAAGCTCGCCGCGGAGGATCCGTCCTTCCGCGTGTCGACAGATCACGAGTCCGGTCAGACCATCCTCAAGGGCATGGGCGAACTCCATCTCGACATCAAGGTCGACATCCTCAAGCGCACCTACAAGGTCGACGCCAACATCGGCGCGCCGCAGGTGGCGTTCCGTGAGCGTGTCACCAAGCGCGTCGAGCACAGCTACACCCACAAGAAGCAGACGGGTGGTACGGGCCAGTTCGCCGCCGTCTCGTTCATCGTCGAGCCGAACGAGCCCGGCAAGGGCTACGAGTTCGAGTCGAAGATCGTCGGCGGCGCGGTGCCGAAGGAATACATCCCCGGCGTCGAGAAGGGCCTCGAGAGCGTGCTGTCGTCCGGCGTGGTCGCGGGCTTCCCCGTGGTCGACGTCAAGGTGCAGCTCGTCGACGGCAAGTATCACGACGTCGACTCGTCGGCGCTCGCCTTCGAAATCGCTTCGCGCGCCTGCTTCCGCGAAGCGCTGCAGATGGGCAAGTCCGTCCTGCTCGAGCCGATCATGAAGGTCGAAGTGGTGACCCCGGAAGACTACACCGGCTCGGTCATCGGCGACCTGAATTCCCGGCGCGGTCAGATCCAGGGTCAGGACATGCGCGGCAACGCCAACGTCATCAACGCGATGGTGCCGCTCATGAACATGTTCGGTTACGTGAATAACCTGCGCTCGATGAGCCAGGGTCGCGCGACCTTCACCATGCAGTTCGATCACTACGCAGAAGCGCCGGCTAACGTGTCGGCGGAAGTCCAAAAGAAGTTTGCCTGATTATCGTCGGTCTAAAGCTGACGATTGAACGGAGAGTCAAATGGCCAAAGCAAAGTTTGAACGTACCAAGCCGCACTGCAACATCGGCACCATCGGTCACGTCGACCATGGCAAGACGTCGCTGACCGCGGCGATCACCAAGGTTCTCGCCGAAGCCGGCGGTGCGACGTTCACCGCGTACGACCAGATCGACAAGGCGCCGGAAGAGAAGGCGCGCGGCATCACGATATCGACCGCGCACGTCGAGTACGAGACGCCGAACCGCCACTACGCCCACGTCGACTGCCCCGGCCACGCCGACTACGTGAAGAACATGATCACCGGCGCCGCCCAGATGGACGGTGCGATCCTGGTCGTGTCGGCCGCTGACGGCCCGATGCCGCAGACCCGCGAGCACATCCTGCTCGCCCGCCAGGTCGGCGTGCCCGCGCTCGTCGTGTTCCTCAACAAGTGCGACATGGTCGACGATCCGGAGCTGCTCGAGCTCGTCGAGCTCGAAGTCCGCGAGCTGCTCTCCAAGTACGACTTCCCGGGCGACAAGATTCCGATCATCAAGGGTTCGGCGCTCGCCGCTCTCGAAGATTCCGACAAGAAGCTCGGCCACGACGCCATCATCGAGCTGATGAAGAACGTCGACAGCTACATCCCGCAGCCGGAGCGTCCGATCGACCAGCCGTTCCTGATGCCGGTTGAAGACGTGTTCTCGATCTCGGGCCGCGGCACCGTCGTGACCGGCCGCGTCGAGCGCGGCATCGTCAAGGTTGGCGAGGAAATCGAGATCGTCGGTCTCCGTGCCACCCAGAAGACCACCGTCACCGGCGTCGAAATGTTCCGCAAGCTGCTCGATCAGGGCCAGGCCGGCGACAACATCGGTGCGCTGCTCCGCGGCACCAAGCGCGAAGACGTCGAGCGCGGCCAGGTGCTGTGCAAGCCGGGCTCGGTCAAGCCGCACACCAAGTTCAAGGCTGAGGCTTACATCCTCACCAAGGAAGAGGGCGGCCGCCACACCCCGTTCTTCACCAACTACCGTCCGCAGTTCTACTTCCGCACCACCGACGTGACCGGTGTGGTGCACCTGCCGGAAGGCACCGAGATGGTGATGCCGGGCGACAACATCGCGATGGAAGTGCACCTGATTGTGCCGATCGCGATGGAAGAGAAGCTCCGTTTCGCGATCCGCGAAGGTGGCCGCACCGTCGGCGCCGGCGTCGTCGCTTCGATCATCGAGTAATTACGAGAATAGGGATCGGCGAGTAGCGAATGGTGACATTCGCTATTCGCTATTCGCCACCCAACGAAGAGAGACACGGCAATGAACGGCCAAAATATTCGCATCCGTCTCAAAGCGTTCGACCATCGTATCCTCGATACGTCGACCCGCGAGATCGTGAACACGGCGAAGCGCACCGGTGCGCAGGTCCGCGGACCCATTCCGCTGCCCACCCGCATCGAGAAGTTCACCGTCAACCGTTCGCCCCACGTCGACAAGAAGAGCCGCGAACAGTTCGAGATGCGCACTCACAAGCGTCTGCTCGACATCGTCGATCCGACCCCGCAGACCGTCGATGCTTTGATGAAGCTCGACCTGGCCGCCGGTGTCGACGTCGAGATCAAGCTCTAAGATTTTTGGATCACGTTCGCGGTTAGCGGACAGAAAGAACAGGAAGCACGCCGATGCGCTCCGGAGTGATCGCACAAAAGGTCGGGATGACGCGGGTCTTTACAGAGGCCGGCGAACATATCCCCGTGACCGTGCTGAAGCTCGGCAATTGCCAGGTCGTAGGCCACCGCACTGAAGAGAAGAACGGCTATGTCGCGCTCCAGCTTGGTTCTGGCAGCCGCAAGACCGTGTACATGCCCAAGGCGGAGCGCGGCCAGTTCGCGGTCGCCAAGGTCGAGCCGAAGCGGCAGGTCGAGGAGTTCCGCGTGTCCGCGGATGCCATGATCCCCGTCGGCGCCGAGATTCTCGCCGATCACTTCGTCGTCGGCCAGTTCGTCGACGTCACTGGCACCTCGGTCGGTAAGGGCTTCGCCGGCGGTATGAAGCGCTGGAACTTCGGCGGTCTGCGCGCCACGCACGGTGTGTCGATCTCGCACCGTTCGATCGGTTCGACCGGCGGTCGTCAGGATCCCGGCAAGACCTGGAAGAACAAGAAGATGCCCGGCCACATGGGTGTCGATCGCATCACCACGCTCAACCTTCGCGTCGTCCAGACCGATGTCGAGCGCGGCCTGATCCTCGTCGAAGGCGCCGTTCCCGGTTCCAAGGGCGGCTGGATCCGCGTGCGCGACGCCGTCAAGAAGCCGCTGCCGAAGGAAGCTCCGAAGCCCGGCAAGTTCAAGGTTGCGGGCGGCGAAGCCGAGGCTGCGGCCCAGCAAGAGGGTGCGTGAGATGGAATTGAAGGTCACCACCCTCGAGGGTAAGGAAGCCGGCTCGGTCCAGCTGTCCGACGCCATTTTCGGGCTCGAGCCGCGCCAGGACATCATTGCACGCTGCGTGCAGTGGCAGCTCAACAAGCGTCAGGCCGGCACTCACAAGGCCAAGGGCCGCGCCGAGATCTGGCGCACCGGCAAGAAGATGTACAAGCAGAAGGGCACCGGCGGTGCTCGTCACGGCTCGGCCCGCGTGCCGCAGTTCCGCGGCGGCGGCCGTGCCTTCGGTCCGGTGGTGCGCTCGCACGCCACCGACCTGCCGAAGAAGGTCCGTGCGCTCGCTCTGAAGCATGCGCTCTCGGCCAAGGCCAAGGACGGCGACCTGCTCGTGATCGACAAGGCCGCGCTGGAAGCCGCCAAGACCAAGGCGCTGCTCGGTCACTTCTCGGGCCTCGGCTTGACCAACGCGCTGATCATCGACGGCGCCGAGCTCAACAACGGCTTTGCCGCTGCGGCCCGCAACATCCCGAACATGGACGTGCTGCCGATCCAGGGCATCAACGTCTATGACATCCTGCGCCGTCAGAAGCTCGTTCTGACCAAGGCCGCCATCGATGCGCTGGAGGCGCGCTTCAAATGACGAAGAACATCGAGGCCCGCCATTACGACGTGATCGTCGCGCCTGTCGTCACCGAAAAGGCGACGCTGGCGTCCGAGCACAACAAGGTCCTGTTCAAGGTGGCCGCCAAGGCGACCAAGCCGCAGATCAAGGAAGCGATCGAGAAGCTCTTCGACGTCAAGGTCAAGAGCGTCAACACGCTGGTCCGCAAGGGCAAGGTCAAGGTCTTCCGCGGCAATCTCGGCTCGCAGTCGAACACCAAGCGCGCGATCGTGACCCTCGAAGAGGGCCACCGGATCGACGTCACCACCGGTCTGTAAGGTCGCACGACGATGGCACTGAAGACATTCAATCCCACGACGCCCGGCCAGCGCCAGCTGGTCATGGTCGATCGTTCGGCGCTCTACAAGGGCAAGCCGGTCAAGGCGCTTACCGAAGGCAAGAAGTCCTCGGGCGGCCGCAACAACACCGGCCGCATCACCGTGCGCTTCCGCGGCGGCGGCCACAAGCAGACGCTGCGCACCGTCGACTTCAAGCGTGAGAAGATCGACGTTCCCGCGACCGTCGAGCGGCTGGAATACGATCCGAACCGCACCGGCTTCATCGCCCTGATCAAGTATCAGGACGGCGAGCAGGCTTACATCCTGGCGCCGCAGCGCCTGGCCGTGGGTGACACCATCGTTGCCGGCAACTACGTCGACGTGAAGCCGGGCAACGTCATGCCGCTCGGCAACATGCCGGTCGGCACGATCATCCACAACATCGAGGTCAAGATCGGGAAGGGCGGCCAGCTCGCTCGTTCCGCCGGCACCTACGCCCAGCTGGTCGGTCGCGACCAGGACTACGTCATCATCCGTCTGAACTCGGGTGAGCAGCGCCTGGTGCACGGCCGTTGCCGCGGCACGATCGGCGCGGTGTCGAACCCGGACCACATGAACACCTCGATCGGCAAGGCCGGTCGCAAGCGTTGGATGGGCCGTCGTCCGCACAACCGCGGTGTCGCCATGAACCCGATCGACCATCCGCACGGCGGTGGTGAAGGTCGTACCTCGGGCGGTCGCCACCCGGTCACCCCGTGGGGCAAGCCGACCAAGGGCAAGAAGACCCGCACCAACAAGTCGACCAACAAATTCATTCTCCTAAGCCGCCACAAGCGGAAGAAGTAAGGAACGACGGACATGGTTCGTTCAGTCTGGAAAGGCCCGTTCGTCGAGGGTTCTCTGCTCAAGAAGGCAGATGCCGCGCGCGCGTCCGGCCGTCACGACGTCATCAAGATCTGGAGCCGTCGCTCGACGATCCTGCCGCAATTCGTCGGCCTGACCTTCGGCGTCTACAACGGTCAGAAGCACGTGCCGGTGGCCGTCAACGAGGAAATGGTCGGTCACAAGTTCGGCGAGTTCTCGCCGACCCGGACCTTCCATGGCCACTCCGGCGACAAGAAAGCCAAGAAGGCTTGAGGATTAAACGATGAGCAAACCTAAGCGCGAACGGAGCCTCGCCGAGAACGAGGCCAAGGCGGTCGCCCGGATGCTGCGGGTGAGCCCGCAGAAGCTCAACCTGGTCGCCCAGCTCATTCGCGGCCGGAAGGCTTCCGCTGCGCTCGCCGACCTGCAGTTTTCGCGCAAGCGGATCGCGGTGGACGTGAAGAAGTGCCTGGAATCGGCTATCGCCAACGCCGAAAACAACCACGACCTGGACGTCGATGATCTCGTCGTGGCGCAGGCTTTCGTCGGCAACGGTCTGGTGATGAAGCGCTTTGCCGCCCGTGGCCGTGGTCGCTCGGGCCGTGTCTACAAACCATTTTCGCAGCTGACGATCATCGTTCGTCAGGTCGAAGCCGAAGCAGCGGCTTAAGGGACGCAGGAGAACACGATGGGTCAAAAGATCAATCCGATCGGTCTGCGCCTCGGCATCAACCGGACCTGGGATTCCCGCTGGTTCGCCGGCAAGCAGGAATACGGCAAGCTTCTGCACGAGGACGTCAAGATCCGTGAGATCCTGCACAAGGAGCTCAAGCAGGCGGCCGTCGCCCGCATCGTGATCGAGCGTCCGCACAAGAAGTGCCGCGTCACCATCCACTCGGCCCGTCCGGGCGTGGTGATCGGCAAGAAGGGCGCCGACATCGACAAGCTTCGCAAGAAGGTCGCGGACATCACCTCGTCCGACGTCGTCATCAACATCGTCGAAATCCGCAAGCCGGAGCTCGATGCGACGCTGGTGGCCGAGTCGATCGCGCAGCAGCTCGAGCGCCGCGTGGCGTTCCGCCGCGCCATGAAGCGCGCCGTTCAGTCGGCGATGCGTCTCGGCGCGGAAGGCATCCGTATCAACTGCTCGGGTCGCCTGGGCGGTGCGGAAATCGCGCGCATGGAGTGGTACCGCGAAGGTCGCGTGCCGCTGCACACGCTGCGCGCCGACATCGACTACGGCGTTGCGACCGCGTTCACGACCTTCGGCACCTGCGGCGTCAAGGTCTGGATCTTCAAGGGCGAGATCCTCGAGCACGATCCGATGGCCCAGGACAAGAGAATGGCCGAAGGCGAGACGGGTGGCAGCAGCGATCGTGGTGGCCGTCAGCGCCGCGACAATGCTGCAGCCTGAGCTGCACTGCGAATTTGAGGGCTTGAAGCCATGATGCAACCTAAGAAAACGAAGTTCCGGAAGGCGCATAAGGGCCGCATCCACGGCGTTGCGTCTTCGGGCGCGACGTTGGCGTTCGGCCAGTTCGGCCTGAAGGCGACCGAGCCTGAACGCGTCACCGCGCGCCAGATCGAAGCCGCCCGCCGCGCGCTGACCCGCCACATGAAGCGCGCCGGCCGCGTCTGGATCCGCGTGTTCCCCGACGTTCCGGTGTCGAAGAAGCCGGCCGAAGTCCGCATGGGCTCCGGCAAGGGTTCGCCGGAACTGTGGGTGGCCCGCGTCAAGCCGGGCCGGGTGCTGTTCGAGATCGACGGCGTCAACACCCAGACGGCGCGCGAGGCGCTGACGCTGGCGGCCGCCAAGCTGCCGATCAAGACGCGCTTCGTCGAGCGCATTGCGGAGTAATGGCCATGGCCCAGATGAAGATCGAAGACATCCGCGCGATGAGCCCCGACCAGCAGGACGATGCCGTCCTGAACCTGAAGAAGGAGCGCTTCAACCTGCGCTTCCAGCGTGCCACCGGGCAGCTCGAGAACACCTCGCGCCTGCGCGAGGCTCGCCGCGACATCGCCCGGATCAAGACTGTCGCTGCGCAGCAGCGCGCGAAGAAGAAGTAAGGGGCTAACGGATATGCCGAAACGTACTTTGCAAGGCGTGGTCGTCAGCGACAAGACTGCCAAGACCGTCGTGGTGCGCGTCGATCGCCGCTTCACGCATCCGATCTACAAGAAGACGATCCGCCGTTCGAAGAACTACCACGCGCACGACGAGAACAACGAGTTCAAGCCGGGCGACATGGTCTGGATCGAAGAGACCAAGCCGATTTCGAAGTTGAAGTGCTGGATCGTGATCCGGGGCGAACACAAGAAAAGCGCCTGATCTGTTGGCCTTGGCCGACTGACTTCAGGGAAATGTTGAGCGCCGGCTAGGCTGGCGCAAAGAGAAAGAGGACGAGGTGCATCAATGATTCAGATGCAGACCAACCTCGACGTGGCCGACAATTCTGGCGCACGCCGTGTCATGTGTATCAAGGTGCTCGGAGGCTCCAAGCGCCGCTACGCCACGATCGGCGACATCATTGTCGTCTCGATCAAGGAAGCCATTCCGCGTGGCAAGGTGAAGAAGGGCGATGTGATGAAGGCCGTCGTGGTGCGTGTCCGCAAGGACATCCGCCGTGCCGATGGTTCGGTCATCCGCTTCGACCGCAACGCCGCCGTTCTGATCAACAACCAGTCGGAGCCGGTCGGCACCCGTATCTTCGGGCCCGTGCCGCGCGAGCTGCGTGCGAAGAACCACATGAAGATCATCTCGCTCGCGCCGGAGGTGCTGTGATGGCTGCGAAGATCCGCAAGGGCGACAAGGTCGTCGTGCTGACCGGCCGCGACAAGGGCCGCACCGGCGAAGTGTTCGAGGTTCGCCCCGACGCCGGCACGGCGCTGGTGCGCGGCGTCAACATGGTCAAGCGTCACCAGAAGCAGACGCAGGCCCAGGAGGGCGGCATCATCTCGAAAGAGGCGCCGATCCAACTGTCCAACATCGCGTATGTCGGCAAGGACGGAAAGCCGACCCGCATCGGATTCAAGATTCTGGCGGACGGCAAGAAGGTTCGCATCGCCAAGAGCTCGGGAGCTGAGATCGATGGCTGAGGCCGCTTACACCCCGCGCCTGCGCGCGGAATACGACGCGAAGATCCGCACGGCGATGACCGAGAAGTTCGGTTATCAGAACGTGATGCAGGTTCCTCGCCTGGACAAGGTCGTGCTGAACATGGGCGTTGGCGATTCCGTCAACGACCGCAAGAAGGCCGAGACCGCCGCTGCCGAGCTGACCCAGATCGCCGGCCAGAAGGCGATCGTGACCTATTCGCGCATCGCTATCGCGACCTTCAAGCTGCGTGAGAACCAGCCGATCGGCTGCAAGGTCACGCTGCGCAAGGCTCGCATGTACGAGTTCATCGATCGCCTGGTGACGGTCGCGCTGCCGCGCGTCCGCGACTTCCGCGGTCTTAACCCGAAGAGCTTTGACGGCCGCGGCAACTATTCGCTCGGCATCAAGGAACACATCATTTTCCCCGAGATCGACTTCGACAAGGTCACGGAAGCCCGCGGTATGGACATCACCGTCTGCACCACGGCCAAGACCGACGAAGAGGCGAGGGCCTTGTTGACCGCTTTCAATTTCCCGTTCCGGCAGTGAGACGCTGACCTAAAGCCTCTCAAACGCGGATACCCAGGAGCCAAGCATGGCAAAGAAGAGTTCAGTCGAGAAGAACAACCGGCGCAAGCGGATGGTGAAGAACGCCGCCCCGAAGCGCGAGCGGTTGAAGGCGATCATCGCCGACAAGACGCTGCCGATGGAGGAGCGGTTCGCCGCCACCCTGAAGCTTGCGGAAATGCCCCGCAATTCGTCGGCCACCCGCATCCGTCTGCGTTGCGAGCTGTCGGGCCGTCCGCGCTCGAACTACCGCAAGAACAAGCTGTCCCGTATCGCGCTCCGCGACCTTGGCTCCAAGGGCATGGTCCCGGGCCTCGTGAAGTCGAGCTGGTAAGGAGGGTCGTTTAGATGTCTACGCACGATCCAATCAGCGATCTGATCACCCGCATCCGTAACGCGCAGATGCGTTCCAAGAGCAAGGTCTCCACGCCGGGCTCGAAGATGCGCGAGAACGTCCTCGAAGTGCTCAAGAGCGAGGGCTACATCCGCGGTTACGCGACGCTCGAGCATTCCTCGGGCCGCAGCGAGATCGAGATCGAGCTGAAGTATTTCGACGGCGAGCCCGTCATCCGCGAGATCGAACGTGTCTCCAAGCCCGGGCGCCGCGTTTACGCCTCGGTGAAGAACCTGCCGCGGGTCAATAACGGACTCGGTATTTCGGTGTTGTCGACGCCGAAGGGGATCATGGCCGACCACAGTGCGCGCGAAGCGAACGTGGGCGGTGAAGTCCTCTTCACGGTGTTCTGAGAAGGATTTTTCATCCATGTCACGAGTTGGCAAAAGGCCTGTGGCGGTGCCGTCCGGTGTGACCGCGACCGTCGATGGGCAGACCGTCAAGATGAAGGGGCCAAAGGGCCAGCTTCAGTTCGTCGTCCATGACGACGTCGAGGTGAAGCTCGAGAGCGGCCAGATCAAGGTCAAGCCGCGGGCCGAGACCAATCGCGCGCGCGCCCTTTACGGCACCGCTCGCGCCCAGGTCGCGAATCTGGTCGAAGGCGTCACCAAGGGCTTCGAGAAGAAGCTCGAAATCACCGGCGTCGGTTACCGCGCCGCGATGCAGGGCAAGAACCTGCAGCTCGCGCTCGGTTACAGCCACGACGTGATCTACCCGATCCCGGAAGGGATCACGATCACCGTGCCGAAGCCCACCGAGATCACGGTCACCGGCAGCGACGTCCAGCGCGTCGGCCAGGTTGCTGCCGAGATCCGCGCCTACCGTCCGCCGGAGCCCTACAAAGGCAAGGGCGTGAAGTATGTGGGCGAATTCATCTTCCGCAAGGAAGGCAAGAAGAAGTAACGGAGCCGGTCATGTCCAAAGCCAAGGTTACGAATGCCCGGCGCAAGCGGAGTGTGCGGCTGAAGCTGCGCCGCTCCGGTGGTGGTCGTCCGCGTCTGTCGGTGTTCCGCTCGTCCAAGCACATCTATGCCCAGGTCATCGACGACCTGAAGGGCGAGACGCTGGCCTCCGCCTCGTCGCTCGAGAAGGTGATGCGCGACGGCGGCAAGACCGGCGCCGACATCGATGCGGCGAAGGCGGTCGGCAAGCTGCTGGCCGAGCGCGCCGCCGAGAAGGGCGTCAAGGAAGTCGTGTTCGATCGCGGCAGCTACCTCTACCACGGGCGCGTCAAGGCTCTCGCCGACGCAGCGCGTGAGAGCGGGCTGAGCTTCTAACAGAATTTGAGGATTGAGGCGCAAGCCTCTGAAGGATTGGAAAAATGGCAGAACGCGAACAACGTGGTGGACGCGATCAACGCGGCGGCGGCGGACGTGAACGCAGGGAGCGCGAGGAGCGCGACAGCGAGTTCGTCGACAAGCTCGTGCACATCAACCGCGTCGCCAAGGTCGTCAAGGGCGGCAAGCGCTTCGGTTTCGCAGCGCTGGTCGTGATCGGCGATCAGAAGGGCCGCGCCGGCTTCGGTCACGGCAAGGCGCGCGAAGTTCCTGAGGCGATCCGCAAGGCCACCGAGTCCGCCAAGCGCAACCTGACCCGCGTGTCGCTGCGCGAGGGCCGCACCTTGCATCACGACATCGCCGGCCGTCACGGTGCGGGTCGTGTCTACCTGCGTGCAGCTCCGGCCGGTACGGGCATCATCGCCGGTGGTCCGATGCGCGCCGTGTTCGAGACGCTCGGCGTCCAGGACGTGGTGGCGAAGTCGATCGGCTCATCGAACCCGTACAACATGGTTCGCGCGACCTTCGATGCGCTCAAGCATCAGGACAGCCCGCGTTCGGTCGCGGCGCGCCGCAACATCAAGGTGTCCACCCTCCAGGGTCGTCGCGTCGGCGGCGATGCCGAGGCGGCTGCGGACTAACCAACGCTTTTCGGAGTAGACCACGATGGCCAAGGCCGTAAAGACGATCAAGCTCGAGCAGACCGGCAGCGCGATCCGCCGCCATCACTCGCAGCGTTCGACGCTGATCGGGCTCAAGCTCAACAAGATCGGCCGCACCAGCGAGCTGCCGGATACTCCGGCTGTCCGCGGCATGATCGAGAAGGTTCACCATCTCGTCCGTATCGTCGGCGAGAAGTAAGAAGCGGCGCATGATCCCGAAGACCGGATCCGGCTTTCGGTGAAGATCATGCGCAAGAAACAAGGAGCAGGGCGATGAAGCTCAGCGATATCGCCGATAACGCCGGCTCGCGCAAGAAGCGTATGCGCGTCGGCCGTGGCATCGGTTCGGGCAAGGGCAAGCAGTCCGGCCGCGGCGGCAAGGGCCAGACCGCGCGTTCGGGCGTGCGCATCAAGGGTTTTGAAGGCGGCCAGATGCCGATGCATCGCCGTCTGCCCAAGCGCGGCTTCAACAACATCTTCCGCGTCGAGTATGCCGAGATCAATCTCGACCGTCTCCAGGACGCCGTCGATGCCAAGAAGCTCGACACCGGCAGTGTCGTGAACGTCGAGGCGCTGGTGAAGGCCGGCGTGCTGCGCCGCGCCAAGGCCGGCCTGCGGCTGCTTGGCCGCGGCGAACTCAAGGCTAAGCTGAACATCGAAGTGCACGGCGCCACCAAGTCCGCGATCGAAGCGGTCGAGAAGGCCGGCGGTTCGGTGAAGATCCTCGCCCCTGCCAAGGAAGAAGGCGAGGCGGCGTAACAACTGCGTCATTGGCCCGCGCCTCGCGGGCCTTTACGCATGCGGGACGATGGACTTATCGAAGCCGAGCACCAGATAATGTCCGGCGTCCGCCCAATAGCCCGGCCGCGGGTATGACGGCGCAAAAGGCGGCGGGAGAAAGTCCAATATGGCCTCAGCAGCGGAACAACTGGCAGCCAACCTCAATTTCGGCGCGTTTGCCAAGGCCGACGAACTCAAGAAGCGCATCTGGTTCACGCTGGGTGCGCTGCTCGTCTATCGGCTCGGGACCTACATCCCGCTGCCCGGCATCGATCCCAACATCTGGGAGCAGGTGTTCAGGTCGCAGGCGGGCGGCATTCTCGGCATGTTCAACATGTTCGCCGGCGGCGGCATCCACCGCATGGCGATCTTCGCGCTGAACATCATGCCGTACATCTCGGCCTCGATCATCATCCAGCTGCTCACCACCGTCTCGCCGCAACTCGAGGCGCTGAAGAAGGAAGGTGAGGCGGGTCGCAAGACGCTGAACCAGTACACCCGCTACCTCACGGTGATCCTGGCCGCGTTCCAGTCCTACGGCATCGCCGTTGGCCTCGAAGGCGCCGGCAACGTCGTCAGCGATCCCGGCATGTTCTTCCGTCTCTCCACCGCGATCACGCTGACCGGCGGCACCATGTTCCTGATGTGGCTGGGCGAGCAGATCACCTCGCGCGGCATCGGCAACGGCATCTCGCTGATCATTCTGTCCGGCATCGTCGCTGAACTCCCCGCAGCGCTCGCCAACATGCTCGAGCTCGGCCGCCAGGGTGCGATGTCGACCGGCCTGATCTTGATCGTGATTGTGATGGCGGTCGCCGTGATCGCCTTCATCGTGTTCATGGAACGCGCCCAGCGCCGGCTGCTGATCCAGTATCCGAAGCGTCAGGTCGGCAACAAGATGTTCGAGGGCCAGTCCTCGCATCTGCCGCTCAAGCTCAACACTTCGGGCGTGATCCCGCCGATCTTCGCGTCCTCGCTCTTGCTGCTGCCGACGACGGTCGCGAACTTCAACGCCGGCAAGGGGCCGGAGTGGTTCCAGTGGATCACCACCCAGCTCGGCCATGGCCGGCCGCTGTTCCTGATCCTCTATCTCGCGCTGATCGTGTTCTTCGCCTTCTTCTACACCGCGATCGTGTTCAACCCGACCGAGACGGCGGACAATCTGAAGAAGCATGGCGGCTTCATCCCGGGCATCCGTCCAGGCGAGCGCACCGCGGAATATATCGACTACGTGCTGTCGCGGATCACCGTGCTCGGCGCAATTTACCTGGCGATCGTCTGCTTGATCCCGGAAATTCTGATTTCCTACGCCTCGGTGCCGTTCTACTTTGGCGGGACGTCGCTCCTGATCGTGGTCAGCGTGACCATGGATACGGTGGCGCAGGTTCAGGGCTATCTGCTGGCTCATCAGTACGAAGGCCTGATCCGGAAGTCGAAGCTGAGGGGCCGCCGTAGATGAATGGGGAGCTTGCGCGCCGGATCGGTTTCACGATTGGCGCGCTGCTCCTTTTCAGGCTAGGCACGCATGTTCCCGTGCCGGGCGTGCTGACCTCGACCCTGCCACTCACCGCCGGGGTCGTTGCTCGTCTCTCGCTGTTTGCGCTCGGTCTCGTTCCCTATCTCAGCGCTGCCATCTTGATCCGGCTGTTGTCGGTGGTCTGGCGCGGCTTGAACGCGCTGGAGCGATCGGGCGAGGCAGGCCGGCGAAGCATTGCCCGCCTTACGCTCGCCCTGACCTTGGTCCTCGCCGCGTTCCAAGCCTACGGCATCGCCTCGGCCCTCAAGGACGTGCCGAATCTGGTTAGCGACCCCGAGGGCTGGTTCGTGGTCACGGCGACGGCGACCATGGTCGGCGGCGTGTTCGCCCTGATCTTCCTCAGCGAGCAGATCACCCGCCACGGCATCGGTAACGGGCTGGCGCTGATGCTGAGCATCGGCTTCCTCGTGGCGCTGCCGTCTGATGTGTCAAACGTGCGGGAGCTGATTCGAAGCGGTTCGGTCTCCAGCGATCTCGTGCTGTTCCACATCGTGTTCTGGGTCGCTGCGGTCGTCCTGATCGTCGTTGTCGAAAGCGCGCGGCGAAACATCGGAATCGCCTTTGCCGAGCGTAGCGTGGGGGCAAGGATCCTGCCGGCGCGGACGGCGCTGCTCCCGGTCAAGTTGAACAACGCCGGCTTCCTGATACCGACCACGGTGGCGCCCTGGTTCATCTTCCTGCCGCTGTCGGCTGCAGGCTTCCTGCTTGGGGGCGTCCCCTGGATCGAAGCGCTCTACCAATCCCTCCAGGTCGGGCGTCCTGCCCATCTGATCGTGATCTCGGTCGCGGTGTTCGTGCTGGCGTTCGTCTACACATCCTTTGTGGTTGATCCCGAACGGGTCGCCGAACAGCTTGCCGGGCAGGGCGGCGCGATTCCCGGCATCGCGCCGGGGGAGGCCACCGCGGATCATCTCGATCGCGTCGTGTCATTGACGACCCTCGTCGGAGCCGTCTACCTGACGATGGTGCAGATGATTCCGGAAGCACTCTTGGTTTACGGAAACGGGCTGCCCTATAGTATGAATGGTGGTGCGGCGCTGATTGTGGTCTGCACCATTCTCGATCTTCAAACACAGGTGCGCGACGTATCGCTCACCAATCCGGGGGGCGTACGCCGATGAGAATTATACTTCTGGGACCGCCGGGGTCGGGCAAGGGGACCCAGGCGCAGCTGCTGGTGCAGCGCTATGGTATCGTTCAGCTCTCGACCGGCGAGATGTTGCGCGCGGCGGTCGCTGCCGGAACGCCGGTCGGGTTGAAGGCCAAGGAGATCATGGCCAGCGGCGGTCTCGTCCCTGACGACGTCGTGGTCGGAATCATCTCGGACCGGATCGACCAGCCCGACGCCAAGCACGGCTTCATCCTGGACGGCTTCCCCCGTACCGTGCCGCAGGCCGAGGCGCTCGATGAGCTGCTGAAGCACAAGCACATGAAGCTCGATGCGGTGATCGAGCTGCGTGTCAACGAGAGCGCGCTGCTGAGTCGCGTGGAGACTCGCGTCGCCCAGATGCGGGAGCGCGGGGAGGAAGTCCGGCTTGACGACACCCCGGAGGTCCTGACCAAGCGGCTTGCCAGCTACCGCAGCCAGACGGAACCGCTGATTCACTACTATTCCGAGCGGCGGAAGCTCTCGACCATCGACGGCATGATGGCGATCGACGAGGTCACCCGTGCCATCCACCGCCAGCTCCTGGCGCTGGGCGCGGTCGAGCCAAAGACCCATGGTAAGACCCACGCCCGCAGCGCGGCCAAGGCGGCGCCAGCCAAGAAGGCGGCCAAAAAGGTCAAGGCAGCCAAAAAGCCGGCAAAAGTGGCCAAAAAGGCTGCAAAACCGGCAAAATCAGCCAAAAAGGCCGTGAAGGGCCCCAAAAAGGCTGCCAAGAAAGCCGTCAAGAAGGGTGCCAAAAAGACCGCTAAGAAGGCCGTCAAGAAAGGTGCCAAGAAGGCAGCAAAAAAGGTCACGAAAAAGCGAGCTAAGCGCTAGCAGCGGTTGACGAAAGCCCCCTGAATCCCCTAATAAGCCCCGCATCCAAGTCGGATAGTTTCAAACGATGCCGGGCCCCAGGAAGACCAGGGGTGGGCGTCGTGTTCGCGTTTGTGAACACCTGCCCGAGAAACATAAGCACTTAAAGCCCGATTCCTGACGAGGGATCGGCAACAGGAGAGAAGGCCGTGGCCCGTATTGCCGGCGTGAACATTCCGACCAACAAGCGCGTGCTGATCGCGCTCCAGTACATCCATGGCATCGGCCAGAAGATTGCTGGTGAGATCCTCGAAAAGGTGAAGATCCCCGAGGATCGTCGCGTCAATCAGCTCAGCGACGCTGAAGTGCTCCAGATCCGCGAAGTCATCGACCGCGACTATCTCGTCGAGGGCGATCTGCGTCGCGAAGTCGGCATCAACATCAAGCGTCTGATGGACCTCGGCTGCTATCGTGGCCTGCGTCATCGTCGCGGTCTGCCGGTGCGCGGCCAGCGCACCCACACCAATGCGCGTACGCGCAAGGGCCCGGCCAAGGCCATCGCCGGCAAGAAGAAGTAAGTTTTCTATTCCAGTCGCGGCGTGTGGCGAAGAGGGGCAACCCGTTCGCCACGCGCTTTTCGTTCCACAGGTGTAGCCGCTGGCATTACGGCGGCGTTTGAGATCTCTAGGAAAGGTAGTCTATGGGCAAGGAAGCCACCCGCGTTCGTCGTCGTGAGCGCAAGAACATCGCCTCGGGCGTCGCGCATGTGAACTCGTCGTTCAACAACACGACCATCACCATCACCGACGCGCAGGGCAACACGATTGCCTGGTCCTCCGCCGGCACGATGGGCTTCAAGGGCTCGCGTAAGTCGACCCCGTACGCCGCGCAGGTCGCCGCCGAAGACGTTTCGAAGAAGGCGCAGGAACACGGCATGCGCACGCTGGAAGTTGAGGTCGCTGGTCCCGGTTCGGGCCGTGAGTCGGCGCTCCGCGCGCTCCAGGCCGCTGGCTTCACCGTCACCTCGATCCGCGACGTGACCACGATCCCGCACAACGGTTGCCGTCCGCGCAAGCGTCGGCGCGTCTGATACGAAGTTGCGGGCGCTGTGGTGCCCGCGATGCTTTTTTTAAGAAGCCGCGGGTTTGATCTGCGGCCTTTCTCCAACGCCAGTGTTTGAATTTTCAAATCGACTGGCCTGTATGGGTGAAACAGTGACGATCCAGAAAAATTGGCAAGAACTGATTCGGCCGAACAAGCTCCAGGTCACGCCCGGCAGCGACCCCAGCCGCTTCGCGACCATCGTTGCCGAGCCGCTCGAGCGCGGTTTCGGCCAGACCCTCGGCAATGCGCTGCGCCGCATTCTGCTCTCCTCGCTGCAGGGCGCGGCGGTGCAGTCGGTGCACATCGACGGCGTGCTGCACGAGTTCTCCTCGATCGCGGGCGTCCGTGAGGACGTCACCGACATCGTGCTGAACATCAAGGACATCTCGATCAAGATGCAGGGCGAAGGCCCCAAGCGCATGGTCGTGAAGAAGTCCGGCCCGGGCGTCGTCACCGCCGGCGACATCCAGACCGTGGGCGACGTCGTCGTGCTCAACCCTGACCTCCAGATCTGCACCCTCGACGAGGGCGCCGAGATCCGCATGGAGTTCACGGTCTCCACCGGCAAGGGCTACGTGCCCGCCGAGCGCAACCGTCCCGAGGACGCGCCGATCGGCCTTATCCCGGTCGACAGCCTGTACTCGCCGGTCCGCAAGGTCTCCTACAAGGTCGAGAACACCCGCGAGGGCCAGATCCTCGACTACGACAAGCTGACCATGACGATCGAGACCAACGGCGCGATCTCGCCGGATGACTCGGTGGCTTACGCCGCCCGCATCCTGCAGGATCAGCTCAACGTGTTCGTCAACTTCGAAGAGCCGCGCAAGGAAGTCGCCCAGGAGATCATCCCGGACCTCGCCTTCAACCCGGCCTTCCTCAAGAAGGTGGACGAGCTCGAGCTGTCGGTGCGTTCGGCCAACTGCTTGAAGAACGACAACATCGTGTACATCGGCGACCTCGTGCAGAAGAGCGAAGCGGAAATGCTCCGCACCCCGAACTTCGGCCGCAAGTCGCTGAACGAGATCAAGGAAGTGCTGGCCCAGATGGGTCTGCATCTCGGCATGGAAGTGCCGGGCTGGCCGCCGGAGAACATCGACGAGCTCGCCAAGCGCTTCGAAGATCACTACTGAGCATTTCGACCGTCGTGGCCGGAGTCATCCGGCCACGATTTTTATTGGGCGAACGCAGGCAGCCCACCTGAGCAACATGTCCGACGAACGGTCGCGGCAGTTCTAGAACAAGGAATAGTTACATGCGTCACGGCAAGGTTCATCGGAAGCTCAACCGCACGGCCGAGCACCGCCGCGCGATGTTCGCCAACATGGCGGCCGCGCTGATCAAGCACGAGCAGATCGTCACCACGCTGCCCAAGGCCAAGGAGCTTCGTCCGATCGTCGAGAAGCTCGTCACTCTCGGCAAGAAGGGCGGCCTGTCCATGCGTCGCCAGGCCATCTCCGAGATGCGCGACAAGGACCAGGTCAAGAAGCTGTTCGACGTGCTGGCGCCCCGCTACAAGGACCGTCAGGGCGGCTACACCCGCATCATCAAGGCAGGCTTCCGCTACGGCGACAACGCCGCAATGGCCGTAATCGAATTCGTCGATCGCGACGTCGATGCCAAGGGCCAGGACTCCGGCCCGGTGCAGGCGAAGGAAGCCGAGGCGGCGTAAGCCAACTCGACATCAGTATTCCGAAAGCGGCGCCTCCGGGCGCCGCTTTTTTGTTGCCGCGTGCTCGTTCGCCCCTCACGCATGAGTGAGGGCCGATTGCGGCCGTCGGTGCTGCGCCCGATATCTCCATCAGCATCAATGGAGACATCGCATGAAGATCGACCTTTCCGGAAAGACCGCGCTCGTGACCGGCTCGACCGCCGGCATCGGCCACGCCATCGCCAAGGGCCTTGCCGGCTCGGGCGCCAGCGTGGTGATCAACGGGCGCGGCCAGGACAAGGTCGATGCGGCCCTGCGCAAGCTCGAGGGAGCCGGGGCCAAGGTGCGCGGCATCGCCGCCGACGTTTCGACCGTCGCGGGCTGCAAGGCGCTGGTGGCTGATCTGCCGGAGGTCGACATCCTCATCAACAACGCCGGCATTTTCGAGCCGAAGGACTTCTTCGAGATTCCGGACGAGGACTGGAGCCGTTTCTTCGAGGTCAACGTCATGAGCGGCGTTCGGCTGTCGCGCGCCTACATGAAGGGCATGCTCAAGCGCCATTGGGGCCGCATCGTCTTCATCTCCTCGGAGTCCGGGCTCAACATTCCCGTCGAGATGATCCACTACGGCATGAGCAAGACGGCCCAGCTTGCGGTCGCGCGCGGCCTCGCGCAGCTCACCCGGGGCAGCGGCGTCACCGTCAACTCGGTGCTTCCTGGCCCGACCATGTCCGAGGGCGTCGAGACCTTCGTGAAGGATCTCGCCAGGCAGAACGGGCAATCGGTCGACGAGGCCGCGGCCAACTTCGTCAAGCAGCACCGCCCGAGCTCGCTGATCCAGCGTTTTGCCAGTGTCGACGAGATCGCCAACATGGTGGTTTACGTCGCCTCGAAAGAAGCCTCCGCAACCAACGGCGCGGCGCTGCGCGCCGAAGGCGGCATCGTCAACACGATCGCGTAGGAGCGAAGCATGACGGCCTATGTGATTTCCGAAGTCGAGATGCGCGATCCCGAGGGATTTGAAGCCTATCGCACGCTCGCCGCGCAGACGATCGCACAGTACGGCGGGCGCTATCTCGTGCGCGGCGGCAAGGCGGAAATGGCGGAGGGCAACCTCCCGCCGAAGGCCATCGTGATCGTCGAATTCCCCTCGATGGCGCGGCTGAAGGAATGGTATGCCTCGCCGGACTACGCCGAGGCGCTCAAGCTGCGGCGGACGGCGCTGGAGCGGCGGCTGCTGTTTGTCGAGGGGACGGCTCCCATCTAGCTGATCTGCCGGTTTGCCCCTTCTTTTCGGAGCGCAACCGGGTACAACAGGGCTCCATGCTCTGGCCCCTCTCCACCCGCCACAAACGTCTGTTCAGGCTCACATCCGCGCGATGGCAGCGGCGCACGATCTTCGTGCTCGGCGGCATTGGGGTCGGCGCCGCGGCGGTGGCGCTGGCACAGCTCGCCGATCTCGCGCAGCACGCCTTTGCGCTCCTGCTGACCAAGTCGCGCTATGCCGTGCTGGCGGTGACGCCGCTCGGCTTCATGCTGTCGGCCTATCTGACCATCCGCCTGTTCCCGAATGCGCAGGGCAGTGGCATTCCGCAGGCCATCGCCGCCCGGCATCTGACCGACCAGACGGCGCGCGCTAATCTGGTCTCGATCCGGATCGCGATCGGCAAGATCATCCTCACTTTGTTCGGGCTGCTGTGCGGCGGCTCGGTCGGGCGGGAAGGGCCGACCGTTCAGGTCGGTGCCTCCATCATGTTTGCGCTCGGCCGTGTCTCGCCGCGCCGCCAGCCGGGGTTGATCCTGGCCGGTGCCGCCGCGGGCGTCGCTGCGGCCTTCAATACGCCGCTGGCGGGAATCGTCTTCGGCATCGAGGAGATGAGCCGCGCGTTCGAGACCCGCACGTCGAGCCTCATCATTGCCGCCGTTATCGCGGCCGGTCTGACCTCGCTCGCACTGGCTGGCAATTACGCCTATTTCGGCAGCAGCGCGATGACGCTGGCGCGCGGTGCCGACTGGCTGGCCATTCCGCTTTGCGGCGTGGCGGGGGGACTCGCGGGTGGCCTGTTCAGCCGCGTCGTCATCGCCATGGCGCGCGGCTTCAACAATCCGCTCGGAAGGGCGATCAAGGGCCATCCGCTCTGGTTCGCCTTCGCCTGCGGCCTTGCCGTCGCGATCTGTGGCCTGGTGTCCGGCGACACGATCTACGGCACGGGTTATGCGCAGGTGAAGACCGCACTCGACCACAGCGCGCCATTGCCTCAAGACTTCGGAATCCTCAAGCTCCTCGCGACGACCTTTGCCGCGATCAGCGGTGTCCCGGGCGGCATCTTCTCGCCGTCGCTCGCCGTCGGTGCCGGCATCGGCAGCAACATCGCCTCGTTCTTCCACGATGCGCCGCTCGGCGCGATCATGCTGCTCGGCATGGTCTCCTATTTCGCCGGCGTGGTGCAGGCGCCGATCACTGCCTTCGTGATCGTGACCGAGATGACCGACAATCACGGCATGGTCGTGCCGTTGATGGCGTCTGCGTTGATTGCGCATGCAACCTCGCGAATGATCTGCGAGGAAGGCATTTATCACGCGCTCGCCAAAGGCTTCATTGAGCGGGCGAGCCGTCCGCCGGAGGATAAGACGCCGTAGGTTGGGCAAAGCGCAAGCGTGCCCCCGATCTCTTGCCGCCGTCGCGAGGTGGCGGGCACGGCGCAAGCGCGCCTTTGCCCACCGTACGAGGTCTCAGCTTACCATCCTTCCAGCACGATCTTGCCGCGCGACTTGCCGCTTTCCAGCAGCGCATGCGCGCGCTTGAGGTTGGCGGCGTTGATCGTGCCGAAAGTCTGGTCGAGCGTGGTGCGCAAAACGCCCTTGTCGATGAGGTCGGCGACGTCATTGAGCAGGTGATGTTGCGCGATCATGTCCGGCGTCTGGAACGAGGAGCGCGTGAACATGGATTCCCAATGCACGGAGATCGCCTTGCCCTTGAACGTGCCCATGTTGAATTCCGGGGGATCGTCGATCAGGCCGAAACGGCCCTGCGGTGCCATGAACTCGGCGATCGATTTGTAGTGCTGATCGGTGAAGGTGAGGCTCGCCACCAGCGCGACCGGCGGCAGCCTCAAGCTCTCGATCTGCTCCTTCATCGGCTTGCCGTGATCGATCACCGCATGGGCGCCGAGATCGAGGCACCACTTCTGCGATTCCGGCCGCGTCGCAGTCGCAACCAGTGTGAGGCCGGTGAGGCGGCGCGCGAGCTGGATCAGGATCGAACCGACACCGCCGGCGCCGCCGGTGATCAGGAGCGTGCGCGGATCGACGCTCTTGCCGGGGACTGCGCCGAGCCGGTCGAACAGCAGTTCCCACGCGGTGATGGAGGTGAGGGGCAGGGCCGCGGCCTGCGCGAACGACAGCGACTTCGGCTTGTTGCCGACGATGCGTTCGTCGACCAGGTGGAATTCGGCATTGGTGCCCTGGCGCAGGATCGAGCCGGCGTAAAACACCTCGTCGCCCGGCTTGAACAGCGTGACCTCGGGGCCGACGGCGTCGACCACGCCGGCGGCGTCATAGCCGAGAATCTTGGTCTCGCCTTCGGGCGGGGCGGCGCGCTTGCGCACCTTGTAATCGACGGGATTGGCCGAGATCGCCTTCACGGCGACGCGGATGTCGCGTCCCTTCGGCTCGGGCTTAGCGGTTTCGAAATCGATCAGCGCATCCTGATCCTCGATCGGAAGCGACTGCTTGTAGCCGACGGCCTTCATGGCTTGTCTCCATCAGATGGCGTTTCGCCTACCGCTCTAACTGTCGCCCTGGCTCCGATTTGGCAAGTACTGTAAATTCGGGGATATAGTCCCTGTTTGGATACTATTGGGAAAACACGCATGAAACGGCGCAATTTTGCCCGGCGCCCGGGCTGCTCGGTCGAGGCGACGCTGGACCTGATCGACGGCAAATGGAAGGGCGTGATCCTCTACCATCTCCAGAGCGGCACCCAGCGCTTCGGCGAATTGCGCCGCCGGATGCCCGGCATCACCCAGCGCATGCTGACGAAGCAGCTTCGCGCGCTGGAAGAGGACAAGCTCGTCATCCGCAAGGTCTACGCCGAAGTGCCGCCGCGGGTGGAGTATTGCCTTTCCGAACTCGGCGAGAGTCTCAAGCCGGTGATCGATATTCTGAAGGCCTGGGGCGAGAGCCACCAACAGCGGCTGTCCTGCGCACCGCCGCCGGTCGTCGTGAGAAAGCCGAAGCGCGCGGCGTGAGGAGCGGGAGCGGTTGCATTCCTCACCTCTCCCCAGCGGGGAGAGGTGTAGCGTCTTCGGAAAGCCACCTGCGCGCGCAGGGCAACCGCATTCAACTACGTGCTGGCGTTCACCGAAGACGGGGCCCCATTATTACCGCCGGGCGCCCTTCTATTGGGGGGCGAACACGCCTATATTCCGGCGTCTTTTCCAAGAGGTAGGAATGTTTCGATCGATCTCGACCGCCGCCGTCGTCACGGCATTGTGCATAGGCTTTTCGGCCCACTTCAATCCGGCTGCCGCGCAGGACCGTCGCGTCCCGTCCTCGCCGGCCGAACTGCGGCTGTCCTATGCGCCGATCGTGCAGCGGGTGCAGCCGGCGGTCGTCAACGTCTATGCCGCCAAGGTGGTGCAGAACCGAAATCCGCTGCTGGACGATCCGATCTTCCGTCGTTTCTTCGGCGGCGGCGGGCAGCAGGAGCAGGTGCAGCGCTCGCTGGGTTCGGGCGTGATCGTCGATTCCTCCGGGCTCGTCGTCACCAACGTCCATGTCATCGAGGGCGCCGACCAGGTGAAGGTGTCGCTGTCGGACAAGCGGGAATTTGAGGCCGAGATCGTGCTGAAGGATTCCCGCAGCGACCTCGCCGTGCTGCGTCTCAAGGACAGCCACGAGAAGTTCCCGGCGCTCGAGTTCACCAACTCCGATGAACTGATGGTCGGCGACGTCGTGCTGGCGATCGGCAATCCGTTCGGTGTCGGCCAGACCGTGACCCACGGCATCATCTCGGCGTTGGCCCGCACGCAGGTCGGCATCACCGACTATCAGTTCTTCATCCAGACGGACGCGCCGATCAACCCCGGCAATTCCGGTGGCGCGCTGGTGGACATGAATGGCCGGCTCGCCGGCATCAACACCGCGATCTATTCGCGCTCCGGCGGCTCGCAAGGCATCGGTTTTGCGATTCCGGCCAACATGGTCCGCGTGGTCGTGGCCTCCGCCAAGAGCGGCGGCAAGGCCGTGAAGCGTCCGTGGCTCGGCGCGAAGTTGCAGGCGGTGACGCCGGAGATCGCCGAAAGCCTCGGCCTCAAGACGCCGAGCGGCGCCCTGGTCGCAAGCGTCGTGCCGAACGGTCCCGCGGCGAAGGCCGGCCTGAAATCCTCCGACCTGATCACCGCGATCGATGGCCAGACCGTGGACGATCCCAACGCATTCGACTATCGCTTTGCCACCCGTCCACTCGGCGGCACCGCGCAGATCGACGTGCAGCGCGGCAGCAAGCCGCTCAAGCTGACGATCGCGCTCGAGACCGCGCCTGACACCGGCCGCAACGAACTCGTCATCACCACGCGTTCGCCGTTCCAGGGCGCCAGGATTTCCACCATCACGCCAGCGGTGGCGGACGAGCTGCATCTGGATGCCGATACCGAGGGCGTCGTCGTCACCGACATCGGCGACGGCACGGCGGCGCAGAACGTTGGCTTCCAGAAGGGCGACATCATCCTGTCCGTCAATAACCAGAAGATCGCCAAGACCAGCGACCTGGAGAAGGCCGCCAAGGAGCAGCCTCGGCTCTGGCGCATCGCGGTGGTGCGCGGCGGTCAGCAGATCAACGTCACGCTGGGCGGATGAGTCCGAAGCGACCACACGACACGCCAACTCTCTTCGCCGCGGCGGGGCTCGATCACGAGGCTCCGCATCCGCTGCCGGACCGGCTGCGGCCGCGTGCATTGTCGGAAGTCGTCGGTCAGGATCACATCCTCGGCCCCGACGGTGCGCTGACGCGCATGCTGGAGACGCGCACGCTGGGCTCGCTGGTGTTCTGGGGTCCGCCCGGCACCGGCAAGACCACGGTGGCGCGGCTGCTCGCGGACGCGACGGATCTGCATTTCGAGCAGATCTCTGCGGTGTTCTCCGGCGTTGCGGACTTGAAGAAAGCATTCGACGCCGCGCGTGCCCGCCGCGAGATGGGCAAGGGCACGCTGTTGTTCGTCGACGAGGTGCATCGCTTCAACCGTGCCCAGCAGGATTCCTTTCTGCCGGTCATGGAGGACGGCACCGTCGTGATGGTCGGCGCCACCACGGAAAATCCGTCGTTCGAGCTCAATGCGGCGTTGCTCTCCCGCGCACGCGTGCTGGTGTTTCGCTCGCTCGATGCCGCCGCCATCGAAAAACTGTTCGCGCATGCCGAGGAGGTCGAGGGCAAGAAGCTGCCGCTCGATGCGGAGGCGAGGGCGGTGCTGGTGCGGATGGCCGACGGCGATGGCCGCGCGTCACTGACGCTCGCCGAAGAGGTCTGGCGTTCGGCACGAGCGGACGAGATATTCAATGCCGCGCAGTTGCAGGACATCCTGCAACGCCGCGCGCCGATCTACGACAAATCCGCCGACGGCCATTACAACCTGATCTCGGCGCTGCATAAATCGGTGCGCGGCTCCGATCCGGACGCCGCGCTCTATTATCTCGCGCGCATGCTGGACGCCGGCGAGGACCCGCTGTTCCTGGCCCGCCGCGTCGTGCGCATGGCTGTCGAGGATATTGGGCTTGCCGATCCGCAGGCGCTCGTCATCGCCAATGCGGCGAAAGACGCCTTCGACTTCCTGGGTCATCCCGAGGGTGAGCTCGCGATCGCGCAGGCGGTGGTCTATCTCGCCACCGCACCGAAATCGAATGCGGTCTACACCGCCTTCGGCACGGCGATGCAGGTGGCAAAGCAGGCTGGCTCGCTGCTGCCGCCCAAGCACATCCTGAACTCGCCGACCAAGCTGATGAAGTCGGAGGGCTACGGCGCAGCTTACGAATACGATCACGACGCCCCCGACGCCTTCTCCGGCCAGGACTACTTTCCGGAAGCCCTGGGCCGCCAGACCTTCTACGACCCGCCCGAGCGCGGCTTCGAGCGCGAGATCAGGAAGCGACTGGATTACTGGGCCAAGCTGCGCAAGGAGCGGGGCGGCTCGCGCTAGAGTCGGCCATTTCGTCGTGACGAAAGGCCGCTTTTAGGGTAGGCAGGCAAGCATGAGCCGCCGCATCAAAAGAACCAACCAACAGCCCCGTTCGCGCGACGAGCGCAAGGAATCGCGCCCGCATCAGGCGCGGAGCGCGAAAAAGGCCGGGCCGCGGCCGGGTGGTAAACCCGGAGGCAAGCCGCCGCGCTTTGCCGGCGAGCGCGCCGAGCGGCGCCCGCCCAAAGCAAAGCTGGAGAGGGCTGAGCTGGAAAGGGCCGCGCCGGCCAAGCCGGTCGAGGCACTGCTGCCGACCAAGGTGCAGACGGTCAAGGTGACGGCGGACGAGAACAACATGCGCGTCGATCGCTTCCTCGAAGCGCGCTTTCCCGGGCTGTCGTTCTCCCACATCCAGCGCGTGGTCCGCAAAGGCGAGCTGCGCGTCGACGGCAAGCGGGTCGACAGCAAGGACCGCCTGGAGGAGGGCCAGAGCGTCCGCATTCCGCCGCTGAAGCTCGATACGCCGAAGGTCGGCGGCGAGCTCTCGGAAGCTGAGCAGAAGACGCTCAAGGCGCTGAAGGAGATGACGATCTACGAGGACGACGACGTCCTCGTCTTGAACAAGCCCGCCGGCCTTGCCGTGCAAGGCGGCTCGGGCATGACGCGGCACATCGATCAGATGCTGGAGGTGATGCGCGATGCCAAAGGTCAGAAGCCGCGGCTCGTGCACCGCATCGATCGCGAGACCTCGGGGTGCCTGCTGATCGCCAAGACGCGCTTTGCCGCCTCGCATCTGACCGGCGCCTTCCGCTCGCGCTCGGCGCGCAAGGTCTATTGGGCACTGGTGCCGGGCCTGCCGAAGCCCAAGCAGGGCCGCATCTCGACCTTTCTTGCGAAGGAAGAGAGCGAGGACGACACCATCATGCGCATCGCCCAGCACGGCGACGAGGGCGCCAGCCACGCGGTGACCTATTACGCAGTGGTCGAAACCGCCGGCAACAAGCTGACCTGGGTGTCGCTGAAGCCCGTGACCGGCCGCACCCACCAGCTTCGCGCCCACATGGCCCATATCGGCCATCCCATCGTCGGCGATCCCAAATATTTCAACATCGAGAACTGGCAGCTGCCGGGGGGCCTGCAAAACCGGCTGCATCTGCTGGCGCGCCGCATCGTCATTCCGCATCCCCGCGGCGGTGTGATCGACGCCACCGCGCCACTGCCGCCGCATATGCAGCAGTCGTGGAATCTGCTCGGGCTGGACGCCAGCCGGTTCGACCCGATCGAGAACGCGCCGGAGGAGTAGGGGCGGAGCCCCCGTTCCTAGCGTGGAGGCAGCTGTGGCTCCCTCAATTCCGGAACTGCTCCAGAAACATCCGCAGACTGTCATGCGGGCTCTCGACATCCGTGATCAGCCAGCCCTTGGGACCGTTGACCAAGACGAAGTTCAGCGTCGCCGGTCGGCCGCGATTGTCGAAGTTCACCGCGACATAGGTCTTGTCGTACTGCTTGCGGATGATGGCAATGGTGATCGGGCCGAGCTTCCAACTCGGGCTCTGCACCAGGAAGTCATAGGGCTCGCTGCGTGGCGCAGACCACGCCTTGCGCAGGGTGGGATCGAAGAATTGCCGGGCCGTGGCCTCATCCCGCGGCAGGCCCTTGGAGAGTTCCGGCGCGCCATCGCCGTAATGGGCATAGACGTTGCGGACCAGCGATTCCGGACTGCGAAAACCGGCTTCGCCGGCGGCGGGCCACAGCCCGGTCAACAGGGCCGCAATGGCCGCAAGTTCCCTCATGCCCGCCGCTCGCTTTATCGGCCACAGGTCTTATCTTAAAAGCCTAGCATCGAGCGACCGGGACCGAAAACTCACATGCGCGAATTGTTCGAAGAGGCAGCTGGCCAGCCCCCGCCGGATCCCAGGGAGTCGGCGCGGGCCTCCGCGCGCACGCCGCTGCGCAAGCGTTTCTACAAGGAAGCCGGCGTCGCGGAAGCCGAGGGCGGCTTTGCCATCACGCTCGATGGGAGGCCGATCCGCACACCGTCCAGCCGACAAGTGGTAATCCCCGCGCGGGCGCTCGCCGATGCCGTGGCTGCGGAATGGGCCGCTCAGGGCGAGGCGATCGATCCAGTCACTATGCCGCTGACGCGGATCGCCAACAGCGTGGTTGAGGGGGTGATCGACCGCGTCCAGCTTGTCACTGACGACCTCGCAAAATATTTCGAGACCGACCTGCTGTTCTATCGCGCCGGCCACCCCGAGGGGCTGGTCGCCCGCGAGGCCGCACATTGGGATCCTGTGCTGTTCTGGGCCGCGGAGAGACTGGGAGCGCATTTCATCCTGTCCGAGGGTGTCATGCATGTGAAGCAGCCGGACGAGGCGCTCAGGGCCGCCCGCGCGGCGCTGCCTGATGATCCCTGGTCGGTCGCGGCCCTCCACATGGTGACGACCCTGACCGGTTCGGCGCTGCTGGCGCTGGCGCTGGCCCACGGCATGCGCGACGCCGATCAGGTCTGGGCCGCCGCCCATGTCGACGAGGACTGGAACATCGACCAGTGGGGCGTGGACGAGGAGGCAGCCGCCCGCCGCGCCACCCGCTTGCGGGATTTCGAGGCTGCCGTGGCGGTGCTGGCGGCCGTCACTGCCGAGACGGCCAAAGGTCCTTAACGAGAGGTTTACGACGGCGGCCTTAGGGTGAAGACCAGCGTTCCCTGGGCCCTGAAAATGCCGACGCCTGTCACTTCGATCCTTCCCGTCAGTGCTCCCAGCCCCGCGGCTGATGCGGCGAGCCCGGATATCGTGCTGCAGGCCGGCAGCGTGGTCGATGCCAGGGTCGTCAGCGTGCTTGCCGATAATCTGGTGCGGATCGCGATCGCCAATCTCTCGATGGACGTGATGTCCGAGGTGTCGCTGACCCTAGGGCAAAATCTCCAGCTCGCGGTGTCGCAGAACGCCGGTACGATCCGGCTTGCCGTCGTCAACGGCGCAGGCGAGGCGAGCGCTGATCAGATCACGCTGACGCCGACGGCGGCCTCGCTGGTCGAAAGCCCGTCGCTCGCGCCATCGGCAACCGCGGCCCGCAACACCCTGACGCCTTCAGAGCAGGTCGCCGTCACCGCAGCTTCGGCCGAGGCGGTCACAATACAGGGCAGTCAGGCGCCGCTATTCGCCAATCTGGCGTCGATCGTATCAGGCAGCGATCTGCCCGAAAGCCTCAAGCAGGCCGTGCAGGCCGTGCTGGCGCAACAGACGCCGCTCAACACCGCGCTCGACGGCGGCGACATCGAATCCGCTTTCCAGAAGTCCGGCCTGTTTCTTGAGGCCTCGCTCGCGTCAGGTACGACGCCGCCGTCGGACACCGTGCCGGACCTGAAGGCGGCGCTGTTGGTGCTGCGCCAGACGCTGGCGGCAACATCGGGCGCGATCGAGCCGGCCGCGCCACAGGTCGCCGCGCCAAATAGCACGCCTACCCCAAGTGTTGTTGCGGCTCCGCAGACCGCTGCATCGGTGCCGCAAGTGGCAGGCGAGACCGCGCAAACGGCTTTGCCAACGCCTGACGCTGGAGGTGCCCAAGCCGAGCAATTGCCGCGCAACGCTGCGCTCGCGGCTGCCGTGCTGGCGGACGTGGCTGGCGCAACACCGCCGGCGGCGCTGCCGCGCATGTCGGCGAGTCTCGCCGCAACCCTGCTGCAAGAGGTCACGCAAAGCCTGCCGCGCATGACCGGCAACGTGCCGGGCTCGAATAAGCCCGTGCCTGACGGTCACGTCTTCGAAGCCGCCACGCGTACGACGACGCCACCGCCGTTCCGCGGTGCTTTGCCGTCACCGCAAGCGGTCGCCTTGCCCTCGCTCGCACCCAACGCACCGCTCGCTGCAGCCGTGCATCGCCTGCTTGGCGACACCGACGCCGCGATCGCGCGGCAGACGCTGCTGCAGGTCGCTTCACTCCCTGATCGCACCGATGCCAGCGGCCATCGCGTCGATCCGACCGTGCCGCAGTGGAATTTCGAGATTCCGTTCGCAACCCCGCAGGGCACCGCGATGGCTCAATTCGAGATTTCGCGAGATGGCGACAACGAAACACCAGATCCCGCCAAGCGTGCCTGGCGCGCGCGCTTCACCCTCAACGTCGAGCCGAGCGGTCCCGTGCATGCGTTGATCACGCTGAATGGCGACAAGACTTTTGTGCGGATGTGGGCCGAACGGCCGGCGACGGCGCAGCAGCTCCGCGCCGGCATCGGTGAGCTCAATCAGGCGCTCACCAAGGCCGAGCTTAAGCCCGGTGAGATCATCGTGCGCGAGGGCACGCCGCCGCAACCTGCGCCGGCGCGTGCCGGGCATTTCCTGGATCGCGCCACATGAGCGAGGACTCCAAGCTCGCAATTGCGCTGCATTACGAGAAGGGCAGCGGCGCGCCCGTGGTCGTCGCCAAAGGCAAAGGCACGATCGGCGCCAAGATTGTCGAGATCGCCAGAGCCCACGATATCCCGATCGAGGAGAATGAAGTGCTGGCCGGCGCACTCTCCAAGGTCGAACTCGGCGAAGAGATTCCGCCAGATCTCTACAAGGCCGTCGCTGAAGTGCTGGTGTTCGTGCTGCGGCTGTCGGGCCGGGGGCGGTAGCGCTGACGCGTCTCTCTCGCTCGCAGTGACGGAGAAGCACCTAGCCCAACTTGAACAACGCCTGCAAGAACTCCACCACCGCTTTGCGCGACTCCGCGGCCGTGGTGGGATTGCCGCCGACATGCGGGTTGAGCTCGACGCAGGAATCCTTGTAGGTGAACGGCGCGTTAGTGTCGCCGTTCATCAGCACGCCGCCGTCACCTTCCTTGATATGACAATTGCGCACGGTCTGCGCGTTGGCCGACACCGCGACCGAGGCGACGCCGAGCAGGCCGCTGTCGAAGCCGTGGGCGCTATCGGGGTATTCGGTCAGCACCACGTCGCGTCCCGCGATCTTGAGCCGTTCGACGAAGGCCTTGCAGCTCTTCACGGGATTATAATTATCAGGCGCGCCGTGGAAGATGCGGATCGGGCGCGCGGCGACGTCGGTGTCGGCCTGATAGGTCGTCGAGCAGTCCGGATAAAACGGGATGTAGGCCGCAAACTGCAAACCGGACCTGTTCCAGAGCTTGTGGAAGCGCTCGAGGCTCGCATAGAGCGTCGCCTGGCCGCCGCGAGAAAAGCCCATCAGCACGATGCGCTCAGGATCGACGCGGGGATGCTTTGCCAAAATCTCAAGCGAACGATAGACGTCGATGATGAGATTGAGCCGTCCGAGCAGCGCCTGGTTCGGTCCGACCACGGTGAGCCCGCGGCCGGTGAAGCCGTCGATGACGAAGGTCGAGATGCCCATGGCGTTGAAGGCGTGCACCCAGGCGTCCGTGGTAGGGCCGACGCCGCTCGATCCGTGCATCAGCACGACGACCGGCATCTTGCCTGACCCTTGCGCGACGCGGAATTCGCCGGCCACCGTGACCGGCTTGCCGGCTGCGGCATCGCCGCTCAGGAATTGCTGGTCGGAAAGGGTGAGTGACGGGATCGGGAATATCTCGGTCCGGGCAGGCGCGTCCTTGGGAAGCGATTGCGCGCCGGCGAGCCCGGTGGACATGCAGAGCGCGATGAGAGCCGCAGCGGCGCGGAATGGCCTCGGCATCGGATCCTCCCTCGATTTTCGGGAAGTAGATCAACGCCCGTACGCGCTGTCAATTTGCGCTGGCGCGTCTCACGCCTTGTCGACCGGCTTCTTTGCCGTCAGTGCCTGGTCGATGGCGAAGCCGCCGATCTCGCTCATCGCCTGCGAGATCACGTCGCCCTTGCGCGCAAAACCGCTGGAGAGATAGTCGAACTGCGTGCGCGCCAGCCGCAGCACCTCGATCGGCACGGAGACCGCGGTCTCGTTGAAAGCATCGACAGAGGCGCGCAGGCCATCGAGCTCGGCGGTGAGCTTGCCGATATGGCGTTCCGCATCCTGCATCAGCGTGAGCAGCTTGCTGCGCTCGCTATCGAAGCCGGCCCGTTCGGCAGCCGCAGCCGCGGTGACCTCCGCAAGCTGCGTTCGCAGCGCGGCGATCTGGTTGACCATGGCGTCGGAGGCGAGCTCGGCGGCTTCATGCCGCTCGGCGAGCCGCTTGTTCTCCTCCTGCTGCTCGTGGAACAGCCGCTCGGCCGACATCGCGCGCTGTGCCAGCGACTCGATCAGGCTGGCCGCGCGCAGCAGCATCTCGCCGTTCCGACCCGACACCATGCTGGCCATCCGCCGCAGGAAATCGGTGGTCTCGGACGCGCTGTTCGGAAGCAGGGGAACGACCGTGGCGGACATGGAAAAATATTTGCAGCCGGACGTGGTGACCGCCGCCGTACCGACTGAGCTCACGCAACGTTCGGCGCCTGATCGCAGGCGGTGAGCAAGCCTGAATCGGCTGATCAGGTCAACCGGCGACGCGCGACAAAATGACGGCGATCCTGCCGCCCAGGCACGCCGAGCTCAGGCGTCTTTCTGCCGGCCGATCCGCCCCAGATGGGTGAAGCCGAACCCGGCGGAATATTTCAGGCCGTAGCCCAGCGCACGGTCGATGCCGATATGGGCGAGCCAGATCAAGGCGATGGACAAAGTGAGCGGCGAGGCGAGGCCGAAGCCCAGCGTCAGCAGCGCCACCGGGGCCATGTAGCTGTGGGCGGCGTTATAGACCAGCGCGCCGAATCTGGCATCGACGAGGTAGGCCAGGAAACTCAGATCGGGGACGAAGAACAGCAGGGCAAAGACCCACCAGGAACCGTCCCAGGCCCAGTAGAGCACCACCATCCCCGCAAACAAGGTCAGGCCCTCCAGCCGCAGCAGGATGTTGACACCGCCCGTTGCCGCGCCGGTCTCGGCCGTTGCTTCGCTCATGCTCGTCTCCCGGGCAAAACTTTGAAATTCCTTGCGCTTTCACGCTGATTCAAGGCTGCCCTGCAAGGCCGAAAGCGGCTTCCCGCCCCGCAAAATGCCGTGTTAGAACCCCGCATCACTTAAGAACTGGCGGGAGCAAATGAAACACATCCTGGACGCCCTTGAAGACCGTCGTGCCGGCGCCAAGCTCGGCGGCGGGGAGAAGCGCATCGAGGCGCAGCACGCCCGCGGCAAGCTGACCGCGCGCGAGCGCATCGAGCTGCTGCTCGACAAGGGATCGTTCGAGGAGTTCGACATGTTCGTCGAGCACCGTTCTACCGAGTTCGGCATGGAGAAGACCAAGGTGCCGGGCGACGGCGTCGTCACCGGCTGGGGCACCGTCAACGGCCGCAAGACGTTCGTCTTCGCCAAGGACTTCACGGTGTTCGGCGGCTCGCTCTCCGAGACCCACGCGCTGAAGATCACCAAGCTCCAGGACATGGCGATGAAGGCGCGGGCGCCCATCATCGGACTCTATGACGCGGGCGGCGCGCGCATCCAGGAGGGCGTCGCCGCGCTCGCAGGTTATTCCTACGTGTTCCGCCGCAACGTGCTCGCCTCGGGCGTGATCCCGCAGATCTCGGTCATCATGGGTCCCTGCGCTGGCGGCGACGTCTATTCGCCTGCGATGACCGACTTCATCTTCATGGTGAAGAACACCAGCTACATGTTCGTCACCGGCCCCGACGTGGTGAAGACCGTGACCAACGAGGTCGTCACGGCGGAAGAGCTCGGCGGCGCCTCGGTGCACGCGACGCGCTCCTCGATTGCCGACGGCGCCTTCGAGAACGATGTCGAGACGCTGCTGCAGATGCGGCGCCTGATCGACTTCCTGCCATCCAATAACACCGACGGCGTGCCGGAATGGCCGAGCTTCGACGACACCGCCCGGATCGACATGTCGCTCGACACCCTGATCCCCGACAATCCGAACAAGCCCTACGACATGAAGGAGCTGATCCTGAAGGTCGTGGACGAGGGCGACTTCTTCGAGATCGCGGAAGCCTTCGCCAAGAACATCGTCACCGGCTTCGGCCGCATCGCGGGCCGCACCGTCGGCTTCGTCGCCAACCAGCCGATGGTGCTGGCCGGCGTGCTCGACTCTGACGCTTCGCGCAAGGCCGCGCGCTTTGTTCGCTTCTGCGACGCCTTCAACATCTCGATCGTCACCTTCGTCGACGTGCCGGGCTTCCTGCCGGGCACTGCGCAGGAATATGGCGGCCTGATCAAGCACGGCGCCAAGCTGCTGTTCGCCTATTCGCAGTGCACCGTGCCCCTGGTCACCATCATCACCCGCAAGGCCTATGGCGGCGCCTTCGACGTCATGGCCTCCAAGGAGATCGGCGCCGACATGAACTACGCCTGGCCGACCGCGCAGATCGCCGTGATGGGCGCCAAGGGCGCGGTCGAGATCATCTTCCGCAGCGACATCGGCGACCCCGACAAGATCGCCGCGCGCACCAAGGAATACGAAGACCGCTTCCTGTCACCCTTCATCGCCGCCGAGCGGGGCTACATCGACGACGTCATCATGCCGCACTCGACGCGGAAGCGGATCGCCCGGGCGCTGGCGATGCTGAAGGACAAGAAGGTGGAAGCGCCGGCGAAGAAGCACGACAATTTGCCGTTGTGATCGCGTAGCCCGGATGGAGCGCAGGCGAAATCCGGGTCACCCATCGACCGTTGCTGGTTGATACCGCATGACCTCAGACGATCCGACCGACGAAATCTCCGATATCGAGGATCGGATCGAGCGGCTCGCCGGGATCGCGGAGCGATGCCGGAAGTGCATCCTGGCGTCCAAGATCGCGATCGGCAGCGGTGCAGCGCTGCTTCTGGTCACCATCCTCGGGCTGTTCGGATTGGGTCAGACCGCCGCGCTCGGCTCGATTGCGCTGGTGCTCGGCGGCATCGTTTCGCTCGGCTCGAACGTCTCAACGTTGCGGCAGACGGACGGTGCGATCAGCGCGGCCGAGGCGCGCCGTGCTGCATTGATCGGCAGGATCGACCTGCGCGTCGTCACCGATACGCCGATGAAGCTGGTGTAATGCGCTGCCTTATGCGGCGGTCTTGAGGCTCAGCACCTGCAGCTCCGCGCGACATTCGGCGGCAAACGCCTGCAGCCGTTCCGAGGTCTGTTGGTCGAGGATCGCTTTCGCCAGACGCTCGGCACGGGCGACTTGCTCTTTGAGATAATCGATGCGGGCCATGTGTCACCTTCCGCGGAAAGAACTTAAGCCGATAATTTGAAGCAAATTGCTTCGTTCCGGCGGCCATCAGCCTATGGCTAACCCGGGGTTAACGATGTGCGGTGGGTCACATCCCGCGCGCCTTATCCGCCGCAGCGAAATGCGCCATCTGGTCCGCATGGGCCTTGGCGAAGGCCGGGCGGCCAGTCGCGCGCGCGACATAGGCGCGGCAGGCAGGGCTGTCCGCCAGCCCGTCGAAGCCATCGACGACGCGCAGCACGTCGGCCATCAAAATGTCGGCGACGGAGAAGGAGCCCGCGAGCCATTCGCGGCTCGCAAGCACCGGCTCGAGATGCTTGAGACGGAGCTTGAGGAAGTCGTCGACGAACTTCCACGCCGCGGTGTCGCTCGGATGTTTCATGAATTTCGACATTCCCCAGGGCAGGCTCGCCATCTCCACCGAATTGAGCGCGGCGAACAGCCATTCGGTCGCTTCATTCCGACCGCGGCGATCCGGGGGCATCAGCTTTGCGCTGAGCCCGCCGAGATGGAGCAGGATCGCCCCGGTCTCGAAGATCGAGAGGTCGCCGTCGGTCAGCCACGGCACCTGGCCGAACGGCTGGTGCGCCAGATGTTCGGCGCCGCGATTATCGAATGGCACGCTGGCGACGCGATAGGGCAAGGCGGCTTCCTCCAGCGCCCAGCGCACCCTGAGATCGCGTACGAAACCGCGCGGCGGCGGGGGAACCCAGTCGAAGGTGGCGAGGGTGAGGTCGGGCATGCTGTGTCTCCGTGCTGTCTGGGCCTAGGACGGACGAGGGCCGTGCGTTCCGACAGCGAGGAAACGATTTTTTCTACGTCGCGCTGCGCCGGCTTACCGGCAAGCCGGAGCGCCTGACGATCTCGCGTCCTGAGATCGAATGAAAGGCGAAGGCGTGGTTAAGACGAATGCCTTGGAGGGGTGACAATTCCCTCTCCGTTCCGAGCTCGATCTTCCGCCGCCGGCGTTATAACCGTCTATGCTCCGGCTAAACAACAGGAGGAAATCCGATGCCCGCCGCCTACTTCGTCGTCCGCGCCATCATCACTGACGCCAGCAAGCGCGCCGCCTTCGACACCTGGTACGAGACCGAGCACCTTCCCGATGCGGTCAAGACGTTCGGAGTCAGCAAGGCGTGGCGATTCTGGAGTCTGGACGATCCCTCGCTGCATCAGGCGATGTATCAATTCGACGACGAGGCCAAGCTTCAGGCGATACTGAAGGGTGATGCGCTGAAGCGGCTCGTCGCCGATTTCAACCGAGACTGGCCAGAGGTGAAACGTGCGCGCGAGACGCTGGTGCTGGCGCAGGAATTTGCGGAGTAGCGGGCTTACGCCTGCAGCCTATCTGAATTGCATTCAGCCTCAGTTCATGTCATCGCCGCGACACTTCTGGCGCATCACTCGATCGATTGGATAGAGGATATCTTCATGGAGCGCCGGAACTTTTTGAAACTTGCCTTTGGTGTCGCGGCGGGCGCCGCGGCATTGACTGCTGCCGTTCAGGCCGTGCCGTTGGCGCCGCAGCCGCTCGGTGATGTCGGCCTGCCGCAAGGCCATCCGGAAGTCCACCCTGCGGTGACCACCAGCGAGGAAGCCGCGCAGCTCAAGCCCGAGCAGGTGCATTGGCACGGCCGTCACTGGGGTTGGCACCACCGTCACTGGGGCTGGCGCCATCGCCATTGGGGCTGGCGCCATCGCTGGCATCGCCACCACTGGCGTCATTGGTAACAGCGCCTGGAATGAAAAAGGGGATCGCGATCACGATCCCCTTCTTGTTGATGGTGCTTCAGCAAAAACGGCCGCGCAGTTCTGCGCGGCCATGTCGCAAGTACGGGAGATCAGAACGGACGGCAGCGGCCGGCATACCAGCGGAAGCCATAGGGGCACACGCGCGGACGCACGACGACAACAGGGGGCGCGACCACGACGGGGCCGGGGGCCACGACGACAGGACCGCGCATCGGACGGCAGCCGCCATAGGGCCCGCGGTACCAGCCGGGTCCGCAACCACCGGCAGCGCTGGCTGCCTCGCTGAAACCGACGACCGCGCTGGCGAGCATCACGGCGGCGAAGAGATATTTCATAGGGTCTTCCTCTCGTCCTTGGGGCAAATCTTTAAGGTCGCGCGCTTGCGGCGCACAATGAATCAAGAGACACGATTCGACACGTTAAATTTGAAAGCCGTGTCGGCACGTCGCGATCCAAGCCTGCCAATCATGACCTGAATGCGGCATGAACATTTCTCGCGCACGGCCTTGCGCGACATGAATGGCGCTAGCGGCCGAGGAAGCCCAGCACCATCTCCTTGTACGTCGCCGGCGCCTCGAGGAAGACGAGGTGCCCGGTTTCCGGGATCACCTCCGCCCGCGCGTTCGGCATCTTTGCCGCAAATGCTTTTGCGAGTGCGGCGTTCTGTCCCATCTTCGCGCGCAATGCTTCCGGCGCATTCGGTCGGCCCGGTGCGTTGTGATCGTCGGCGCCCATGACGAACAGCACTGGTTCTGTGACGAGAGCAATCTCGTGCGCGACCGGCTCGCGATAGATCATCTGACCGGAAGAGACGAAGGCGCGCAACCAGCGGGGATAATCCGGGCTGCCCTTGATGTTGAAGCGGGCGTCGATGAACGGCGTGATGGAGTCGGGCGGCAGCTTGATCGCGTAGTTGGTCTGGAGCTGCTTGCGATAGCCGTCGGCGGTGAGCTTGTCTTCGGTCTCGATCATCTTCTCGGTCGGCGTCGGCGGCACGTAGAGGCGGTAGTCTTCGAGGCCGATCGGCGCTGTCAGCACCAGATGGGTGACGCGGTCCGGATAGGCGCGCGCGATACGCACGCCCAGCATGCCGCCCATTGAATGTGCGATGATGTCCGTTTTGTCGATCTTGAGATGGTCGAGCAGCGCGATGGTGTTGCGCGCCAGGGTGTCGAAATGCAATTCGCCGATGGGCTTGGACGATTTGCCGAAGCCGATCTGGTCGGGCACTACGACGCGATAGCCGGCATCGTTCAACATCTTGATGACATCAGCCCAGTAGCTCGACGGAAAATTGCGCCCGTGCAGCAGCACCACGGTGCGCCCGTTCGGTTGCGCCGGCGCGACATCCATATAGGCCATGCTGAGCTGTTCGCCGTCGTTGGTTACCGGCAGCAGGTGCACGGGATAGGGATAGGCAAAGCCTTCGAGCGCGATGCCATAGGGCTCGCGTTGCGGCGTGTCGGTGGCACGTGCTGCAAACGGGATAGTCATAAGGGCGATACCGAGCGTTGCCGGGAAGATGCGGTTCATTGCGGTCTCCGTCATGCCCGGCAAAAG
>NZ_JADFUE010000209.1:0-724 GCF_054967145.1 Bradyrhizobium sp. UFLA06-24 | reverse complement strand
ACTTCCGGCTGGCCTATTCCGGGTTTGAGCACGCCCATGTCGTGCTCGGCGGTGAGAGCTTCGTCGCTCTGGCCGAAGGCCTGCAGAATGCCTTGTGGTCACTCGGTGGGGCGCCACGGGAGCATCGCACCGACAGCCTGTCGGCCGCCTTTTGCAATCTCGACCGCGACGCCAAAGACGATCTGACGCGGCGATACGAAGACCTCTGTGCCCATTACGGCATGCGGCCTTCCCGCAACAATCGTGGCATCGCCCACGAGAACGGGGCGATCGAGAGTTCGCATGGTCATCTCAAGCGAGCGATCGGCGACGCGCTGTTGCTGCGTGGCACCGCCGACTTCGACGATCTAGCTGCCTATCGTGGCTTCATCGATGAGATCGCCAGCCGCCGCAATGCCCGCAACGCCAAGCGGATCGACAGTGAACGTAGCGCACTTCAGGATCTGCCGGACCGCCGCACGTCGGACTATGAAGAGGTGATCGTCCACGTGACGTCGTCCGGCGGCTTCACCTTGCGCAAGGTGTTCTACACGGTGCCGTCGCGCTTGATCGGCCATCGGCTGCGGGTGCGCCTGTATGACGATCACCTCGACGTGTTTGTCGGCGGCACGCATCTCCTCACCTTGCCGCGCGGGCGGCCGCATCCCAATGGCAAGCACGATCAGGTCGTCGATTATCGGCACGTGATCCATTCCTTGCGGCGCAAGCCGATGGCGCTCCTCAA
>NZ_JADFUE010000208.1:0-726 GCF_054967145.1 Bradyrhizobium sp. UFLA06-24 | reverse complement strand
GCGTCGTACCACTCCTTTGAAAATACTGGCTGGCACTTCTAGAGCGAGGAAAATTGGAACACGAGCCACTCTAGCCACTCAGTTGAGTGTTGTGCCTCGTTCAGGCCCTCACACGATGTTCAAGATGCTACGACTGTGTGCGAAAAGCGCCACACCGGAGCGAAGGTGCGAGTGCTTGAAGTCAGTGAAAGCCTTCTGATGTTCCACTCATTTCCTTCCATTCTGCGGGGAAACCACCAAAGCGGGTCCTTACGGACGACCAGCATTAGAAAAGGGCTCCAAGCAGGCCTGGTAGCGGCGCGTTGGTATTTTCGTGTTTTGCGAGTAAGACCCGGCAGATGATGCAAAGCGACCCATTGCGCGATTGCCGATACCGAGAGCCGGGTCCTGGACAGTCGAAGTGCGCACGTCCGTCTGCGGGACAGAGTAACGAATGGACTTATAGGCAACCTAGCCCCTCCGTTCTTTGGCCAACTCACATTTGGTAGCCGCTGTGCGCACACTGCTACGAACAGGCTCTCTGGGGTAGCGAGCGCCTGACCGATCTCGCGGCCCGATGTTTTCCTGCCTTACCCTAATCAATCTCAGGGGGCGAGTGACGAATAGAACGGCTTTGTCGATCTCAACCTCCACAGAGTGAAAACCGTCCTTCTCACGCCATTGTAATCTTCGCTTCCATTTGGCTTACATATTGACCCTCTATCATCAGCTTGCATGGTGCATGAT
>NZ_JADFUE010000207.1:0-733 GCF_054967145.1 Bradyrhizobium sp. UFLA06-24 | reverse complement strand
TGGCGTTCGAACAACGACCACGTTCTAGCACTTTGATGCTGTTGGAGCGGGCCGTTCCACCACATCAAGTTTTATCCAGTCCTGAGTTCGCCCCGGCTGTTGGATTTGCCCGGTTGGGCGGTGGTAGCGACGGGAGCTGGCGCGGAGCCCTCGGCATAGCGCAGCGCCAGATCCCGGCGCGGATCGCAGGTGAAGGCGAACTCGGACGGCGTCTTCCATCCGAGCCGCGAGTGTGGTCGTGCGTCGTTGTAATCGGTCCGCCAGCATCGGAGCGCGACGCGGGCATGGGCCAGCGACGTGAACAGCGTCTCGTTCAACAATTCATCCCGCAGCCGGCCATTGATGGGGAAGACGGCCCCGCTCCCTCCGCGCCGGCGATATACTGGCGATGGATGGACGAACCCGGTAACAGGAGCAATTCACCATGGAAATCGCGACAATTGGGTTGGATATTTCGAAGCACGTATTTCACATCCATGCAGTTGATGGCCAAGGCCAAGTGGCCGGTCGCCAACGCCTCCGGCGAGGCGAGATCGTGTCGTTCTTCTCCTCGCTCGCACCTTGCCTAGTCGGCATTGAGGCCTGTGCGACTGCTCACCACTGGGCGCGGGAGATTCGGCAGTTTGGACACGATGTGAGATTGATCCCGCCAGCCTATGTTAAACCCTACCTACGAAGAGGAGCCAAGAATGACGCCGCTGACGCGGCCGCGATCTGCGAAGCGGTCACCCGT
>NZ_JADFUE010000206.1:0-740 GCF_054967145.1 Bradyrhizobium sp. UFLA06-24 | reverse complement strand
TCAGACGCCAGTGCAGCGGCTCTGCGCCGGGCCCGGCATTGATCTCGCACACGTCGACCACCGCCAGCGGCAAGCTTTTCGGCAAATGGCGCAGGAACTTGCTCTGCGGGCGGGCAAGCTCGATTGCGCCAAAGCGGAGTTCGAGATGGGCCTGACGTGCCGGTCGCGCCGCGCGCGCAGGCAGTTGGATCGCCCTCCGATCCACCACAGGCATGGCGTCGGTGGCCTCATACAGGCCGGTGCGGTCGGCAAGCTGGCGATCATGCATGCTGCGCGCGATGACATGGAAGTGATGCTCGGCCGAGCTGGCATAAAGGGCAAAGAGATCACTCTGGCGATCACCGAGGACCGTCACCGTTCCGGCAGCGGTGAGCAGCGGCTTGGCCGCAATGGCGGTGGATATCCAGCGTTGCGATTCCTTGTCAGACAAGTCACGTGCGTCATGCGTCGTGGTGCGACGCCCCTGGCGCGTCCATACCTGCCCACTCAAAAGTCCAAGACAGCTGCCATCGTCGGCATCCACGGCCAGCAGCGGATGCAGCAGCACGCCGTGGTTATTGCCCTTGCCGATTTCGCCGAGCCCGCGCCGGCGTTGCGGCGTGGTGTTGAAGTGGATCTCGCTGGTGTCCTGGATCGCCAGCACATGGCGGCCCTCTACCGCGGCCACCGTGCTGTCGCCCCAGCTTTCGATGATCCGCTCCGCCGTCACCTTGTCGTGGCCGAGAAAGCGGTTGAACCGC
>NZ_JADFUE010000205.1:0-741 GCF_054967145.1 Bradyrhizobium sp. UFLA06-24 | reverse complement strand
CGCGCTAGCCATAGCCTTGATCCAGCAGACCAGTCTTTCAGTATCCAGTCCCTGAGAGGTCAGCACCAGGTCAACGTGGTCTGACCGCTGCCGATTTTTGCGCCGCATCCGCGCCTCATCAACAAGTTCATTGCCGACCGGAACGGCCGTATCGCTGTACTGGCGCGTTCCCGATAAACGTTCAATCCAGTATCGCCCGCGCGTTGCCAAGATATCAGGAAGGATCAGTTCGGGCGTAGAGCCCGGCACCCAGTCCGGAATAGCATCCGGATGGTTGAGATCAAACACACCGTGTTGCAACTCGACAAAGGGAATCCTTTCCCGGTCTGCCGCAATTCTCAGCGCATACTCGCCGGTATCCGAAACCAGCACAACTCGAGGTCGGATCCTGCGCAACAAGAGACGGTAGAGCTTCACCTGCCAATAGATCGTCGACAGCCGCGAGCGAAGAAATCTGACCTTTACTCCTAACTTCAATTCCCTTGAAAGGACGTCGGCGATGGATCGACAAAGCACTTCGGCCTTGACCGGAAACAGGGTGCCGAGAATGCGCCCCCAAAATGTAAAGACGATAGGATTGAGTTCAGAAGGCCTCAATGCCAACCGAGATTGCTCCTCGAAATCGAGGCTGTTGATCTCCTCCATCTTGAAGTACGTGCACGCACCTGTAAGGAGACCGTCGAAATAAACATCGCGGAAATGCTTATCCTGTTTCATGCGCAATCCAGAGCGGCACGTTTT
>NZ_JADFUE010000204.1:0-761 GCF_054967145.1 Bradyrhizobium sp. UFLA06-24 | reverse complement strand
CGGTAGATGTTGCGCAGGTCGACGATGATGGGCTGCGCCATGGTGGTCTTCAGCCGGTCGAGATCGAGCGCGCGGAACTGGACCCATTCGGTCACGATGACCAGCGCATCGGCGCCTTGCGCGCAGGAATAGGCATCTTCGCAATAGGTGATGTTGGGCAACTCGCCCTTGGCCTGCTCCATGCCGACGGGATCGAACGCCTTCACCTTGGCGCCCATATCGAGCAAGCCCGTCACCAGCGGAATCGAGGGCGCATCGCGCATGTCGTCGGTGTCGGGCTTGAAGGTGAGGCCGAGCACGGCGATGGTCTTGCCTCGCAAGGAGCCGCCGAGCGCCTGGCTCACTTTCCGCGCCATCGCGCGCTTGCGGTTCTCGTTGACCGCCAGCACGGATTCGACGATGCGCAGATTCACGTCATAGTCCTGCGCGATCTTGATCAGCGCCTTGGTGTCCTTCGGGAAGCAGGAGCCGCCGAAGCCGGGACCGGCGTGCAGGAACTTGGTGCCGATGCGGTTGTCCAGGCCAATGCCGCGCGCGACCTCCTGAACGTTGGCACCGACCTTTTCCGACAGGTCGGCAATCTCGTTGATGAAGGTGATCTTGGTCGCGAGGAAGGCGTTGGCGGCGTATTTGATCATCTCGGCGGTGCGGCGCGCGGTGAACATCAGCGGCGCCTGGTTCAGCGACAGCGGGCGGTAGATGTCGCCCATCACCTTGCGGCCGCGCTCGTCGGAGGTGCCGACCACGACGCGGTCGGGGAA
>NZ_JADFUE010000203.1:0-801 GCF_054967145.1 Bradyrhizobium sp. UFLA06-24 | reverse complement strand
GCATCAAGCGGCTCGTTCATAACCAGCTCGTTCGCCTCGGGAACAATCTCAACCAGCTTGTCCGGCATCTGCATCAAACCGGCGATCCCTTGCCGTCCGATCTCGAGCCGTTGCTCACCGATATTCGCCAGCTCATCTCGAGGCTCGGCTCATGATCGTTAAGGCTTCTGCCAGCGGTCATTCATTCAAGGGGCTCTCGACCTATCTGACACATGATCCGCAAGCCCAAACTGCGGATCGCGTCGCCTGGACGCATACCTATAACCTTGCCAACGATCACGTTCCGTCTGCGGTCGACGAAATGGTCTGGACGTATCGGGACGCCGAACTGCTTAAGCAGGAAGCCGGTGTACGCGGCGGCGGTCGCATGACCGAGCACCCCGTCAAACATATCAGCCTCAATTGGCATGCCGACGATAATCCGTCCCAGCAGCATATGATCGCGACCGCCAAGCATTACCTGCAATCAATGGGCTGGAGTGAACATCAGGCGATATTCGTTGCCCACAACGATAAGGCCTACAAACACCTGCACATCATGCTCAACGAGGTGCACCCGGAAACCGGCCTGCGCCTCAATACAAGCTATGAGCACGCCCGGTCGCAGAAATGGGCCGCAGCTTATGAGCGCGAGCAGGGCATCATCCGCTGTGAACAGCGCGAGAGAGCCCCTAACGACCGCGAACAATCAATGCCGAGAAATATGTGGCTGGCGTTCAAGAAAAATGAACAGCAATTTTTGAAATCCGAGCTGCAATTACGCGCACTACCAGAAACTCCCGAATATTCCGCCGAAGATCG
>NZ_JADFUE010000202.1:0-837 GCF_054967145.1 Bradyrhizobium sp. UFLA06-24 | reverse complement strand
CAGAACCTGCTCTCCCTCCAGTCCACCGCCGACCTCCTCGCCACCACCCAGTCGCGTCTGTCGACCGGCAAGAAGGTGAACTCGGCGCTGGATAACCCCACCAACTTCTTCACCGCCCAGTCGCTCGACAACCGCGCCAGCGACATCAACAATCTGCTCGATGGCATTGCCAACGGCGTGCAGGTGCTGCAGGCCGCCAACACCGGCATCACCTCGCTCTCGAAGCTGCTCGACTCCGCGAAGTCGATCGCCAACCAGGCGCTGCAGACCACGGTTGGCTACTCCACCAAGTCGAACGTCTCGACCACGATCGCCGGTGCGACCTCGTCCGACCTGCGTGGCACCACGACCTATACCAGTGCGACCGCGCTCTCCAACGTGCTGTTCGACGGCACCGCGGGCGGTGCACACGCCGCGACCGGTGCGACCACCCTCGGCGGCACGATTGGCGCGGTCACCGGCAGTGCCCTCACCGATACCTCGTCGGCTGCTATCACCGGGGCGACCAAGCTGTTTGACGCGACCGCTGGCTTGACCACCGGCGCCAACACCAAGTTCACCGATGGTTCCGTGCTCACCGTCGATGGCCACACCATCACCTTCTCGGCGACGGCTGTGCCGACAACGCCTCCGACTGGCTATGGCACGAGCGGCAACATCGCCACCGATGGCAATGGCAATTCGATCATCTATATGGGCACCAGCACGACCACCACGTCGGCGACGGTGGGCGATGTGCTCAAGGCGATCGACCTTGCTTCCGGCGTGAGGGGCGCGACGATCTCCGGCGGTGCTGCCACCATCAACGCTAACAACGCCGGCCAGACCGCGTCCGCG
>NZ_JADFUE010000201.1:0-857 GCF_054967145.1 Bradyrhizobium sp. UFLA06-24 | reverse complement strand
ACTCCATGCTGGACAATGCGGCGTTGAAGGACCTCTTGGGAAAGAAGTGGTGACGCCCGCGGCCAAGCGGAAGGCTGTCGCGCATCTCGTGGCTGCCCACGGGATGAGTGAACGGCGGGCGTGTAAAGCCATCGGCTGCTGCCGCATGACCATGAGATACCGGACGACCCGGGCGGACGAAGCCGGCGTTCGCCAGCGCATGAAGGCGATCGCCCAGGAGCGCCGCCGCTTCGGCTATCGGCGCCTCCATGTTCTGCTCAAGCGGGAAGGCTATCTGATCAACCACAAGAAGCTGTTCCGGCTCTACCGGGAAGAGAGGCTTGCGGTGCGCCGCCGCGGCGGCCGCAAGCGGGCGATCGGGACCCGGGCGCCGATGATGGTGCCGATGGCGCCGAACGACCGCTGGTCGCTCGACTTCGTGTCGGATCAGCTCACCGATGGCCGCCGCTTCCGTATCCTCACCGTGGTCGATGATTGCACCCGCGAGTGCCTGGCGCTGGTAGCCGACACCTCGCTCTCCGGCACCCGTGTGGCGCGGGAGCTGGACCGGCTGCTGATGGAACGCGGCAAGCCGAAGATGGTGGTCAGCGACAACGGCAGCGAGTTCACCAGCAACGCCATCCTGACATGGGCCGATCAGAGCCGTGTTGCATGGCACTACATCGCGCCGGGCAAGCCCATGCAGAATGCCTTTATCGAGAGCTTCATGTATAGACGGCCCCGCGGATGCAAGGGATTTCAGCAGCACTTTAGATACCGGTCGGGTGCGTTCATGTATCCGGCCTGTTGGTGCGACCGATGCCATGGTCGCTGGCCCTGATGGAGATCGCGGATCGAGGCCTCATCAACGGGTCGCG
>NZ_JADFUE010000200.1:0-877 GCF_054967145.1 Bradyrhizobium sp. UFLA06-24 | reverse complement strand
ATGTTAAACCCTACCTACGAAGAGGAGCCAAGAATGACGCCGCTGACGCGGCCGCGATCTGCGAAGCGGTCACCCGTCCCAATATGCGGTTCGTTCCAATCAAGAGCGTTGAGAACCAGGGCTTCTTGATGCTTCATCGTGCAAGAGGCTTGTTGGTCCGCCAACGAACCATGACAGCCTGCGCGATTCGGGCTCACTTTGCTGAGTTCGGAATCATTGTCGGGCAAGGCCGGCAACGGGTGGATGGTCTGGTGGACTTGTTGGATGACGAGGAACTGACACTACCGGCCCACGCCCGCATCGCACTAGCCATCCTTGTGAACCAACTGAAGGAATTGGACCGGCAGGTCGAGGCCATTGAGCGCGAGCTCACTCAGATCCAGCGAGTAAATCCGATGGCGAAGTTGCTGTCCTCAATTCCCGGGATCGGTCCCATAACGGCCACGGCTCTCGCCGCGACCGTACCGGACGCAACAATGTTCCGCTCCGGGCGGGAGTTCGCGGCCTGGCTTGGCCTGACGCCTAAGCAGAATTCCACCGGCGGGAAGGATCGGCTCGGCCGGATTACGAAACAGGGCGATTCCTATCTCAGGCACTTGCTTGTCATCGGAGCACGTAACGTCGTTCGGTACCCAAAGGCTCGCTCCCGGGTTGGAGGCGGCTGGATCGAAGCCCTGCTTGAACGGCGTCGGCCGATGGTCGTCGCCATCGCCGTTGCCAACAAGTTGGCCCGGATCGTCTGGGCGATGATGACGACCGGGGAATTCTATCGGCCTAAGCTCGCGGCCTGACTTTCCGCGTATGTTGGCCACCTTATGGTGTGAGGGCAAATGACAGCATGATGGACACCGGCGGAGCTGGGGATCGAGCAAGCCCG